>NZ_JBEGDB010000420.1:0-4956 GCF_043638955.1 Bradyrhizobium sp. 31Argb
CAGATCAAAGCTTCGCAGCCATGATCCATCTGACCGCTGCCGTGATAAACTCCCGATGAATCCCAACAGACCCTAGTGAGAAAGATGTTTCGACTGCATCACCTGGCGCAGCGCCGCGTAGTGCTGATCATGTACATCTTGGTTGAACAGCGACCATCGTTCGGCACCCGCGAGCAGCGCGGGGACAGCCGCGGCCATGAGATAGCGATAGTTCCTGAACTCAGTGGCGGCGTCAGCACTGCGGCCTTCGCTTACGGCGATATCGATTCGCCGCAGCATAAGGACGAGTTCCTTGAGACTGTTGCGCGCCATGACGCGCTGCTGCGCGCCGCCCGACACGCTGGTGTTCTTTCGATCAGGATATCGCTCAGTGAGCTCGCGCAACTCCGGGCCTATGGTGTCGACGGCAAGCGCGACAATCGCCTTATCGCCCGAGGGAATCGCGGTCGCGAGCACCATGTTGAAGTCATTGATTTCCTTCAGCGTCGCGCCAGCGCCGTCGCGCTCATAGGGCTGCACGCCATCTCCAACCGCTGTGAGATAGGCCACGAGATCGCGCTTGTCTTGCGACGACAGGCCAAGATCGAATGCCCGGTCGAAATGATCGACGACCTGATCAAAGCTGTCGAAGCGGCCGTCGTGAAAATAGGGTGCGTTGAAATCCGCGTTGCGCAGGGTCGGCGTCTTGAACAGACCGCCGGAACCAACGTCGTGCTGTTCGTGGTCGACAAAGGCAGCCGACGGAACATGACAGCCAGCGCAGCTCAAGCCGGGATCATGCGGAAATGGTTTGGAGAACAAGGCTTCGCCGCGACGTTCGGACTCGCTGACATTGCCGACCAGCCGGCCGCCGGGACCGAGGCTCGGATTGGGCAGGAAGTCGACGTCCTGAACATAGGCGACGATGGCATCGATGATCGTCGGCGCCGGCTCGGGCCCGGCGAACTCATTCACGATGACATTGCGGATGAAGTCGCGCAGCGAAGCCGATCGCCCGTCGCTGCCGTAGGGCGCGAGATAGCGCGCACCGCGCAGGCTCGGAATCCTCACGGGATCGAGCACGAGATTGTTCGCCTTCGGATTGAACAATGGGCCGGTGACATCGAAGTTTCCGGGCCGCGTCGACATCTTCGGCATAAAGAATTTGGCGTTGCCGACGCCGTTGACGTGGCAGGTGCCGCAGCTCACACCGGCTTGCCGTGCCACCTCGCCCAGGATTGCCGGCGAATTGAACGCGAGGTCGCCGAGATTCACCATGTACGATTTCGCACCGGTGCGTTCGGATTGAAACACCTCGCGCGGCTTGTCGAGCGCATCCTCGTTCAGCTCGGTTTTTGTCGGCAGAACAGTCTGATTGCCGTCGACGGGAAAAGCCAGCGCGCGTCCAAGCGACGCGACGACAAGCAGACCGGACGCAAGCGCCGTCAGCCGCAGCCAAGGCGAATTCATCGCACCTGGGCCTCCAGCGTCGGCCGTTGCAGTCCAAGCTTTGCCGAAGCAGTCTGCAGCGCCACCACCAGTTCCTCGCTGGCGCGTCGCAACCGCGGGATATCGACATGCGGCAAGTCGGGCGCCGCGACAATCGCTTCAAGCAGCTCGATTCGATTCGTCACCATTTCATCGAGCTTGCCGTCCGCCGTGTTGAGGGCCGCGGAGAAAATCGTGTGATAGGCGAAATCGATGCCGGCGATGTTGTTACGCATGTCATCGAGCGAGGTGCCGCTAATGCGAGACTCGCCACCATCGGCCTTGCTTTCCCCGACTTCGTAAGCGAGCCGCGCCGTCCCATCCAGCAGGCCCTGGGGCGTGAGCTGCATGTCCTTAAGCTTGACGTGCAGATCGTTCAGATGTTCGACCAACGCGGCAGCATCTTTGTCGACGTCGGTCTGGCCTGCGCCGAACAGTTTCGCTTCGATGGCATGGAACCCACTGTCGGCGTTCGGCCAGGCGTCGATCTTCGCGTCAAGCTCAGGCACAAAGCCGGTCGTAAAGACTTCGGAGCGCTCCCAGCCGGCGCGAGCCGAAATCCAGGCTTTCTTCGCGCCCGCGAGATCCCCTACTGCAGCCCTTTCACGCAGTGCTCGCGCACCCGCCAACGCGCTATCAATGCCTTCGATCATGTAAGGCCGATAGCGCTCGGCGCCTTCATCAAGGACGCTAGCGTCTGCGGAACGCAGACCGCTCAACATCACCAGCAAAGCAAGGCATGTCGCCACTCGCATTTTATTCACCGTCATTCACGCATCAGCTATCGCTCGCAGCGACGGGAAATATTGTCAGCTTCCTATGCGGTTTTGTGACAGGCTGATTGCACGTTGCGGTTTTCTGCTGTGAAGAGTTTTTCCGACGATCACATTCTCGAAAGACCGCTCCTGCTTGTGCCGGTTGCTTGAAAATTGAGCTGCTGAGCACGAACGAAATTCTGTGGTAAGCACTCACACACTTCGTTATTCATCGTAGCGCTCATGCCAATCGCCAGTGAAGCTGTGCAGTTCCTCGGATTCTACGTTGCCCTTGGCGCGATGTGCTGCGCGCTGGCACTGATCGACCTTCGTCACGGCATCATTCCGGATGGGTTGAATCTTGCGATTGCCGTCCTTGGCGTTGCCCAAGCCATTGTCTTCGGGAACCCGACAGACGGCTTCGAGGCGCTCGGCGAAGCTGCCGCGATTGCTGTCGTCTTCCTGTTGTTGCGGCGCCTCTATTTTCTGTTGCGACAAGCCGAGGGGCTCGGGCTTGGCGATGTCAAATTTCTCGCAGCCGCGGCGACCTGGGTCGGCATGACAGGCATTCCAACGTTGCTGTTGATTGCCACCTTGAGTGCGCTTGCGGCGGCCGGCAGCCTGCAACTCGCCGGGCGCCAGATGAAGCGCCAGACATCGATGCCATTCGGCCCGTTCCTGGCGCTCGGCCTGCTGCTGACGCCGGCCTTCCAGCGATGGCTCAGCATGAACTAGTGAGAGCGTTTTGGAGCGAAGCATGCCCTCGGACTTGATCCGAGGGTGGATACCGGTTCGCCTGAAGAAACGCGTCGAAACAAGAATCCAGAGCTTCGGTTCTGACTCAATCAAAATCGAAACTCTAGCGCCGCGTCACCAAAGGCGTTCTGATCGTGCTCACCGGGACGAGATGGACCTCACCACCCCCCTCGCCACCTGGCGGCGGCAGTGTAAGCACGGCGCCCTGTTCGTCCTTTTCCATCGTGACCTCCCGGCCGCGAATCGCACTCAGCTTCCAGCCCTGAAAATCTTCGCCGACTTTCAGCCGCAACGCAGCATTGGTTGATTGATCCAGGAAAATGCCGAAGCCTTCGTCGTCCCCGGCAATGGTGCCAACGAGCGACAATTGCGGAGGTTCGGCCTCTTTCTTCCGCGGCGGCGGAGGTTGTCTGGTGACGACAGGCTCGGCGACGGCCACGGGCGGCGGTCGCCGTGAGGGCGAGAACACCGGACGCTCGCGTGTGTTGGACAGTTGCGTCAGCGGAATGCCCCACAACGGATTGGCACTGAGTGGCCGGACCGGCGCCGCCGGTGGTGGAACCGTGCGCACCGTCGTGACCGGTTCGGAAGGTGGCGGCGATGTCAGGACGGGTCCGCCCAGCCGCGTGTCATCCAATAGCCCAGCATCAAGTGCATCGCCGGATGCATCAGGCGCGGCCGCCGCCATGGATTGGACCGACCACGCGAAGCTCATGACGATGACTGCCAAACGCATTACTTGGCCCCCCGCCACTGTCCGGAGACGCCCAGCAGCACGCGCAGCTTGCCCGGGCCTTCGCCCGAGTTCGTTTTCGCCCCATCGAGGATGGTCTGCACGACGAGCTGGTCAATAAACAAGAACGGCATGCCGGCCTCAAGGTCGTAAAGCACCTGTTGCAGTTGCTGTTGCTCGATTTCGAAACTCGCGACCATGCTGATGAAGCCGGCCTTCGCAGGCGTGTTGGGAACATCGAGCTGGGTCGACAATACGTTGCCGCCGAATTTCGTCACCGAACCCGCCACGCGCTGCAACAGCGTCGCGCCGGCAACCGTGACCGTGGCGCCTTCGAGATAGGCCGAGCCCGCCGGCATCGTCTCACCGGGCCCCCCGCCTGCTCTGGGCGTGCGCCCCTCCAACTGCGCCAGCATCGCCGACGACGCGGCGAGTTCGTTACGCTGACCGATAAGATCGGATAGCGACGATACGGCCACGAACAGCAGCAGGATCAGTAGTCCGACATAGGTTGCGGCTGCCACGAACGGCGAGGTGCTGATTGCCTTCAATGACCTGGCCGACGCGTTCATGAGCCGGATCCAAAATACGCTGATATATTGGCCTCGACGTGAAAGCGCTCGCCGGACTCGTTCGCCGCGCGGGTCGTCGGTGCGAAAAATGTGGCGCGGGTGAATTGCGGCGACTGTTCCATCAGGCGAATGAGCGACGGTGCGTCCTGGGTCATGCCGACGACCTGCACCTTGTCGCCTTCGATGCGCAGCTCCGTCACATAGGTCGTGTCGGGCAGCACGCGCGAGAGCGCTTCCAGCACCATCACGCTCGATGGCGTGGTCTGCTTGCGCTTTGCCAACAAACCAATTCCGGATGCCATGCCATTGGCGTCAACCCGCAATGCCGCGCGGCGCTGCGAAATCTGCCGCTGGATATCCTCCTGTTCAGATTGCAGCGAACCGCCGAGATAGATGCTGAGGAACAGCGACGCAGCGGCTGCAATGCCGGTCGAGATCAGGACGACGCGCAACAGGCGCGGCACATTCGGCCCCGCCATGCTGCGAAGCCGCTTGTCGAGCAGCTTCACCCGGATCGGCGCGCCGCTGCCGCCTGCGGCCGGCGCATGGATAGAGACGGAAGCAGCGCCCAGCCTGTCGGCCAACTGCACCAACGGACGCATTGCCTCATCAAGAATGTTACCGGAGAACTGACCGTCAGGATTGGGGCGGCGACACCGAATCGGATCGGTGT
>NZ_JBEGDB010000421.1:0-4928 GCF_043638955.1 Bradyrhizobium sp. 31Argb
AGGCTTCCTCCTAAAAGAAAGCCTTGAATCACGTTCAATCTGATTTGAGAATCCCAAGAGTCCACACGGCCTAGTCCCCGCGTGTCTATTCCACAACTGGAACATGCAGCAATGCGCGCGCAGGTCGAAAGCGTGTTGCGCCGGTGCGTAAATCTGCCACACTCCATCGCTTGCCGGGTGACTTACGGGAGTAAGAACATGTCGAGCAGGTTTACGCAGTACATTCTGATCGCGATGGCGCTTGGCATCGTGATGGGGGCCTTTGTCTACAACTTCCTGCCCGATAGCCGGGCCGAGATCGCAGCCGACGTAAACCTGATCGCGATGTTGTTCCTGCGGCTGATCAAGATGATCATCGCGCCGCTGGTGTTTGCGACATTGGTCGGCGGCATCGCGCATATGGGCCCTGGCGCACGGCTCGGGCGTATCTTTGCGAAGACCATGGGCTGGTTCGTCAGCGCCTCCTTCGTCTCGCTCCTGCTCGGCCTCGTCATGGTCAACCTGCTGCAGCCCGGCGCCAATTTCCCGGGCACGCTGCCTGACAAAGGCCAGTCGACCGGCCTGCCGGTCTCGGCCTTCTCCTTTGAAAAATTCCTGATCCACCTCGTGCCGACCTCGATCGCGGATGCGATGGCGCAGAACGAGATCCTGCAGATCGTGGTGTTCGCGGTGTTCTTCGCGGTCGCGCTCGGCGCAATGCCGGAGCGGGCGAAGCCGATCATGGCCCTGATCGACGACCTCGCCCATATCATGCTGAAAGTCACGAGCTATGTGATGCTGTTCGCGCCGCTTGCGGTGTGGGCCGCGATCATGGCGACGGTGTCGAAGAACGGACTTGGCGTGCTCTGGAAGCTCGTCGTGTTCATGGGCGGCTTCTACGTCTCGCTTTTGATCCTGTGGGGGATCCTGGTCGTGGTCGGCTTCATCGTGATCGGGCCGCGCTACAGCCATCTGTTGCGGCTGATCCGCGAGCCGCTGATGATCGCGTTCTCGACCGCGTCGTCGGAAGCCGCCTATCCGAAGACGCTGGAGGGATTGAACCGCTTCGGCGCCTCGTCCCGGATCTCGGCCTTCGTATTGCCGCTCGGCTATTCCTTCAACCTCGACGGCACGATGATGTACTGCACCTTTGCCAGCATCTTCATCGCGCAGACCTATCATATCGACATGTCGCTCGGCACCCAGCTCGCGATGCTGGCGACCTTGATGATCACCTCCAAGGGCGTCGCCGGCGTGCCGCGCGCTTCCCTCGTCGTGATCGCCTCGACGCTCAGCCAGTTCGGCATTCCCGAGGCGGGCCTGTTGATGATCATGGGCATCGACACCTTCCTCGACATGGGCCGCAGCGCCACCAACGTGATCGGCAACTCGCTCGCCACCGCCGTGGTCGCGAAGTGGGAAGGTGAGCTGAAGGAAGAGCACGAGCTCGGGCCGGACGATGCCGTGCCTTCCGATGCGGTGCCGGGTGACGCGGTGCCGGCGCATTGACGGGAGAGCTGCATGCATCAGCCCCCAAGGAAAGCGACAAGGAAGGCGATATGGGCCGGCTGCCTGTTGCTGGTAGCATGTCTGCTGGCAACGCCGGCCGCCGCCCAGACGGCAAGCGAGGGGCTTAGCCCGACGCTTGCCAATATCAAGAACACGCATGTGGTGCGGCTCGGCTACCGCGAGAGCTCGCCGCCGTTCTCCTTCCTCGACCATTCCAACCGGCCGATCGGCTACAGCCTCGAACTGTGCGAGGCGATCGTGGAGGAGATCGGCGTCGAGGTCGACGATGCCAATCTCAGGATCGACTACGTCAAGGTCACCTCCGACGACCGCATTCCTGCTGTTGTGCAGGGCAAGATCGATCTCGAATGCGGGTCGACCACGGCGAATTCCGAGCGGGCCAAGCAGGTCGCGTTCTCGCCTTTGATCTTCGTCGCCGGCACCAAACTGATGGTGCCGAAGACCTCCGCCGTCTCGGGGGTAACCGATCTCAAGGGCAAGACCGTGGTGGTGACCAAGGGCACCACCAACGAGCAGGCCATGCATAATGTCGACAAGAAGTTCTCGCTCGGCCTGAACATCGTGACCTCGCCCGACCATGAGCAGTCCTACCAGATGCTGGCCGACGGCAAGGCGGATGCGTTCGCGACCGACGACATCCTGCTCTACGGCCTGATCGCGCGGCACAAGTCGCAGGACAGGTTCCGCGTGGTCGGCGACTACCTGTCCTACGATCCCTACGGCATCATGTACCGCAAGGGTGAGCCGCAGTTGAAGGACGTGGTCGAGCGGACCTTCCGCAAGCTCGGCTCCGGCCGCGACCTGATCCCGCTCTACAACAAATGGTTCATCGCACGGCTTCCGACCGGCGAGCGCCTCGACGTCGCGATCTCGCCGCAGCTCGAGGAAGCCTTCAAGGCGCTGAATGATAACGAGGGGACGAGCAATTAGCGCGATTGCGTGGGCGAACGCGTAGGGTGGGCAAAGCGAAGCGTGCCCACCTTTCTTGCACCGAACGTGGATGGTGGGCACGCTTCGCTTTGCCCACCCTACGGCACTGATGCTTACGCAAACACTCTATCCAGCGCCGCTTCATACGCGGCATAAGCCAGTTCCGGGTGCGAGCGGCTGAGCGCTTCCATCTTCACGCCGGCGTTGACTTCAAGGATCCGCCAGGCGCCGTCGGTGCGTACGACGTCGATCGAGCCGAAGCGGATGCCGATCGCGCGGGCGGCCTTGATTGCCATCTCGATGCAGGCGTCGCGCGTCTCGCCCTGTTTCAGCAGCACCGGCCGCGCGCCGGAATCGAGGTTGTGGCGCCAGTTGAGGATGCGCCGCTCGCCCTCCGGGACGATCGCATCGAGCTCGGCACGCCCGATCTCGGCGATCAGGCCGGGCAGCGCGGTCGATCGCCGCTCGGCCGGCACGGCCGCGAGCGCAAGCTCAAGCAGCGAATGCCTGCCGTCGCCGATCACGAACGGGCGTTCCTTGCCGTAGACCACGACCGGGAGATCATCGACCAGGACGACGCGGATTTCATCCTCGATCTCGACATAGGGCGAGATGGCGAGGCTCGGATAGGCCGCCAGGATCCTGCCGACCGCGAGCTCGAGCGCACGCTTGGTCGTCACCCGGAAGACGCCGTCGCCCGACGTGCCCTCGTTTGGCTTGACGACGAGGCCATTGGGATGCTCGGCCAGCAGGCGCAGCATCGTTTCCCAGGAGCCGGGCGCACGCGTATAGGCTGCAAGCTTCGGGCCCAGGAACAGGGTGTGGGGGATGCAGAGCACGCCGGAACATTGCAGCATCTCGGCGGTGGCCGCCTTGTCGTTGGCGATCTGGTGCGCGACCGCGCTGTTCAGCCCGACGTCATAGGCGAAGGCGAGGTGCCGCCGCTCACCACGTTGCATGACGATCAGCCAGCCCTCCGACCGCACCTCGACCGTAATGTTACGGGCCAGGCAATATTTCGTGACCGCGTCGACGAAGATCCGCTGGCTGATTGGGATCGCCAAGTCGATTTTCCTCTCTCGATGGCGCGCTGTGGAATTAATTGCTTGATCGGGATCGTTTCCAGCAAGTTAATTGCGTCGTCCCGGAAACCTTAACAACGATGTTTTGAACCATTCTGCGAAATCAATCGACAGCCATGCCGAGTTCGCAATTGCACAATGGATGAATTCCATTATGTGTGTCAGCGGCGCGACGGGCAGGCGGGCTTTCCCTTGATGTCAGTCAATTTCGTGCGGTCGAGCAGCCGCTACTCGACCTCGTTTATGTAAGGTCAATCGGAAAAACCAGACACATGAGCGCGTTCTATCGAGAGAAGGTACTTTCTGTTCGTCACTGGACTGATACGCTTTTCAGCTTCCGAGCCACCCGCGATACCGGCTTCCGCTTCCAGAACGGCCAGTTCGCCATGATCGGTCTCGAGATCGATGGCCGGCCGCTGCTGCGTGCCTATTCGATGGCGAGCGCCAATCACGAGGAAGAGCTCGAGTTCTTCTCGATCAAGGTTCAGGACGGTCCGCTGACCTCCAAGCTGCAGAAGATCCGGGAAGGCGACATCATCCTGGTCGGCCGCAAGGCGACCGGCACGCTGATCACCGACAATCTGATCCCCGGCAAGCGGCTGTTGCTGCTGTCGACCGGCACGGGGCTGGCCCCGTTTGCGAGCCTGATCAAGGACCCCGAGGTCTATGACCGCTACGAGACCATCGTGCTGGTCCATGGCTGCCGCCAGGTGGCCGAGCTCGCCTATGGCGAGGAGCTGGTCGCCAATCTGCGCGACGACGAATTGTTCGGTACGCTGCTCGCCGAGAAGCTGCTCTATTATCCGACCGTCACGCGCGAGCCGTTCCGCAACCGTGGCCGCATCACCGACCTGATCACCTCGGACCAGCTCTTCAACGACATCCACCAGTCGCCGCTCGATCTCGAGACCGACCGCATCATGATGTGCGGCAGCCCAGCGATGCTGGAAGACCTGCGCAAGCTGTTCGAGGGCCGCGGCTTCGCCGAAGGCAACCACAGCGCGCCCGGCCATTTCGTGATCGAAAAGGCCTTCGTCGAGCGCTGAGCTTTTCTGCTCAAGGCCACCCTCTCCGCCGTCATTCCGGGGCGCGCGAAGCGCGAACCGGGAATCCATTTCTCCGCGGGCGTTTGCGGCCCGGTGGATTCCGGGCCCATCGCTGCGCGATGTCCCGGAATGACGGCGGAGGGCGGCCGCGTTCTCCTTCGTTGCAGCGCAATACAACACCCCGGACCGGGTGGCATCGGTGTCACATCCGTGAACCCGAAGGCCGATTATACCGTATGGCAGATGGCGCGGGATGGATTAGGCTCCCCCGCCCGCCAACAACAATCGTAAGCGGTAAGAGCTCCCACGTCCGCAGTGATCAGCGGGCGCGTGCGTAGCGGATCGGCATCCAGTATTGGCG
>NZ_JBEGDB010000422.1:0-4926 GCF_043638955.1 Bradyrhizobium sp. 31Argb
TCGCCTGGACGAAGAAACGAGTCCGCCAAAACGGTTCAAAGGCTGCCGTATCACTCAGCTCTGATTCCGGGTACTAGTACCTCGGCACAGAGGTTTTGACTCGTTGAACCTGGCCTGATTCGATGATGGGTTTTGGATAGGCCCGCGCCATTTTGGCGCGAGCCTTATTGGTTGTGAACATCCATTTGACGCGGGCGCGGTCGGCATTGCGCCGTTTCTCCCAGGCGGCGGTCTCGGCGACGAGGCGGGCGAAACCGTCGATGCGTCGATCGAGGCATTGGCGGGCGAGAACGCCGATCTCGATCTCGACCATGTTGAGCCAGCTGGCGTGCTTTGGGACGTAGTGGAACTCCAGTCGGCGCTTTACCCGCCGTGCTTCGTCGGCCGGAAAGGCCTGGTAGAGCGCCCCGGCCGAATGAGTTGAGAGATTGTCGAGCACCAGGCGGATGCGCTCGGCTCGGGGATAATGGATGTCGACGAGGTCGCGCATGCAGGCCGCAAAGTCTTCCGCAGCCCGCCGCTCGGTCACCTTCACCTTGCGCCAGGAGCGATGCGCGTCGAGGAAGACGAACAGGTTTGCGGTGCCATTGCGCCGATACTCGCAATCGTAGCGCTCGATCTGTCCCGGTGTGGCCGGGATCGGCTGGCGCACTTCGCCGATGAGCTGGATTGGGCTCTCGTCGAAGCAGACCACCGGCCGCTTCGGATCAGGCGCCTCGGCATAGAGATCGAGCACGTCCTCCATGCGGGCGACGTAGTCGGCATCGATCTGAGGGATGCACCACATGTCCTTGCGCCACGGCTTGAGATCGCTCTCGGCCAAGCGTCGGCGCACCGTCTCGCGCGACAGGCTCTCGTGTGGCGTCAGCTTGACGATCGCTTCGGCCAACAGTTCCAGGGTCCAACGGGCGCGGCCTGCCGGAGGGCTTGAGCAGGCGGTCGCCACCAAAAGGGCTTCCTCCTTGCCGGTGAGCTTGCGTTCCGACCCGGGCCGCGGCTCCTCGCTGAGCGCCGCCTCCAGATTGCCGAGGACAAAACGCCGTTTGGTGCGATAAACCGTGGACCCGCCGACGCCGACGCTACGGACGATCTCCGCGTCGCTGACCCCTGCGTCAGCGGCGAGCAATATCTGCGCCCGCTTGAGCTTGCGCGCCGCGTGCTTGCCGCCGCTCAGAAGCTCCGTGCGCTCGGTTTAGCTGAGTTCGACCCGATAGCGTACATTCATCCGTGCCTCCGCCTGTCGAGGCACTGACGAACAGCTGAATCGGATGGCCAAGGTGAGTCATTCTGCAAAAGCCTTCACGCCCAAGCAGGGCCAGTACCTGGCCTTCATCGACGCCTACACGCGCGTGCATCGCCGGCCACCTGCCGAATGGGAGATGCAACGGCACTTCGGCGTGTCCCCGCCTTCCGTCCACCAGATGGTGTTGACCCTCGAACGCGCGGGCATCATCAGGCGCCAGCCCGGCTCGCCGCGCAGCATCGAAGTGCTGGTCCCTCCTGAACAGCTCCCCGTCTTGGAAATCCCAAACCAATCAGTCAAAACCTCTGTGTAGAGGTACTAGTAGTAGCCCGTCCATTCGCCGCCACCATCCATAACATCTACTTTACACCGAGCTCAAACTGGTTGTTGGTGTAGAGTTTGAAATCCTTTACTGCGGACGTCGTAATTAGGCTGCCGACCGGATCGACACCGCCGTCCAATATTGGCCGTAGAGCGCAAGCTCCTTGATCAGGTCATAAACCAGTCCCGCCCGCCAGCTCAGGCCTGAGAGCGAGGCCTGAAAACTTTTCATCGCATCCCTGAAATTGGCTTTCCATGCTTGTTTGGTCGGGCCAACGCTGACGATCGCGAGCTGATCCAATATCTTCAGCCAATGTTCCGCGGACGCTGCACACTGGTTGGCAATCGTTTTGATTGGGTGCTCACATCAGTGACAGGTATGGACAGGTTGTCGGAAGCCGGACATGAGACGTGTGCGACGTCGGGAAAACCCCCTGGAGAGAGACATCTTCTAAGCTTCGTTTGAGAGCCTGAATGGAAGTGCTGTCCGATGATGGCGTGACAGCGATGGCGCAAGCATTTCCGAGATATCGTTTCGGACCTTCGACCGGGAAAAGCTATGTCGCCGGGCGACACGATTAGCGTATACGCTGACTGCGGAAGAAGACGAGAGCGATATGGACTTGCGTAACCAGCTGCGCAAGCCGAATTCCGAAAGAATAGCCGGGTGTCGCCACAGCGGTGACCGAAGAAAAAGAGGCAGCTTGTAGTGAACAAGCGGCCCAAGTCTAGGGAGGAAACGCCCAAGGAGGGCAGCGATAGCGCATCGCGCTACCGCGCAAGAGGTTGACTTCTGATCGGTATCACAGCGCATACTTTGCCGAGGCGTGCTCACTCAGCATTCCGCCAACTCGCGGAGACATCCCCGGAGCCTTCGAGCAGACCTCGGTATCCATGTTTTGGACAAACGATTCCTCAGTTTGCGCCGGCGCGTGAGCGCTGGGTGAGACGACTACACTCAGGTCACTTCACCGTTGAAGCCAGAAATCGTGTTCCAGATCACAGCGATAGTCTCCTTTCCGGTCGCCATGGTAACGATAGGCTGATCGGGACAAAGGTCGATTTTTTCTCGATAGTCGTGCTGGCGTTGACGAGTTTGGCTGTTTAATCGTACGGCGGCCGCGGTCTCGGCCTTGCAAGGTGATACTGTCGGACTTTGGAATAATGGATTCCATGAGCCTGGCAGGATCGATCGCAATGGAGAGACCTCCACTGCCACGCTGTGTTTAAACCGTGAGCCAGACGGCATCGGCTACCGGACTTGAGGAACTCGAATTCGCCGACTAGGTCTTCGATGTGACGAAACACCAACTCGGCTAATGGTGGCGCAACTGTAACCCGCTCCGTTCGGATGGGCCCTGCTTTTGAGGCTGCCATGGCCGAAGATGTGGCAGAATTTCAGGCCCGCGACTGACCAGCGCGGACGGCTGCAGCTAAAGCTTCTTCCAGCCTCGTCTTCTCCAGCAAGAGATCCGCGACGATCTTTCGAAAGCGTTGGTTTTCGACTGTAAGATCCTCCAACACACCCCGCATGTCATCCATCGTTCCCGCGTTGGCTGACCCGCCATTCTCAAGTGTGCCACATTGCGCGAATGTCGCATCACTCTTATGCAAGGGCATTTTTCGCCAACGATAAAGGGTCATGACGCTAACCCCGAGCACTTTGCAAATCTCCATCTGAGAATTGCCCGCTCGTGCAAGCTCATTTGCTCGGGCAAGCTTCGACAGAATCTCCTCGTGAGAGTGCTTCTTCATCTTTCTCTCTAAAGGCTCGGCAACGACATCCTTGGTGATGCCTTGAATTTGTCGGCGTGGCGAAACTGAGGCCACCAGCGGCTCAGATTTCAAATACGAAAGGAGTGTGTATGATCCTGGACAAACCGCAGGAAGACCAGATCCGTAAGCCGAGCGTTCGTACATATTCGTGCCGCGACCTTCAAGAGACTTGAATGGCACGTAGCGTCAAGCTGCACCATTTCAAAGTAGAGTAGTGTTTCCGACCTAGAGCGTGATGAGATTAGGTTTGACCATATCCGGCGTTGGTGAAGTAGTTTGAGCACTCGGCGGGTGTGACAGTGTCGAGGATCGGACCAATGGCATCGTAGACGGCCTCGGTGGTCCGCTTTGCGGCTTTGCGAAGCCAGTGTTTGAGTTTCGCGAAGAACTGCTCGATCGGGTTCAGATCGGGTGAGTATTTCGGTAGGAAGAACAACCGTGCACCGGCGGCACGGATGATGCGGCGTACGGCCTTGCCCTTGTGCGAGCCGAGGTTGTCCATGATCACGATGTCGCCGGGCGGCAATGTCGGGACGAGAACCTTCTCGACGTAGGTTTGAAAGGTTTCGCCATTGATCGGCCCATTGATGAGCCACGGGGCCGTGACGCGATCGTGGCGCAAGGCGGCCAGGAAGGTCATGGTCTGCCAGTGGCCATGTGGCACCTTGGCCTTGAGCCTTTGACCGCGCGGCGCCCAGCCCCGCAGCGGCGCCATATTGGTTTTGGTCCAGGTCTCGTCGATGAACACCAGGCGAGACGGATCGATCCGCTCCCGATATTTGGTCCATTGCGTCCGCCGACGGGCAACATCGGGACGGTCCTGCTCGGCAGCAATCAGCGTCTTTTTTTGTGACTGAGCTTCTCGGCGTGGACGAAGTCCCACACCGTCCGGTAATCGACCCTCAGGCCACGCTCGGCGAGCTCGGCCACCAGCCCGCGCAAGGTGAAATCGGCCGTCCGGCAGCGTTGCACCAGCCAATCACGATGCTTTCCCGAAATCTTCTTCGGCTTGTAGCCGCCGATCTGATCCGGCTCGACGCTGCCGGTCGCGCGAAAGCGCTGCACCCAGAGAATGGCCGTGCTGATGCCTACACCAAATGCGCCGCCGCCTGATGGCACGACAGGCCGCCCTTGCAAACGGCGTCAACCACGCGCTCACGCAGATCAGTCGAATACGCCCGCCCCATCCATGCCGGCCTCCTTCCCAGCCAGCATGTTGAATCAGAACCGATCTGATTTGGGAATCCTCAATCGATTCAATCTAATCCCATCCCGCTCTAGCGAACGACATCGTGACCTGCCTTCAGGAGACGCAAGCAAGCCTTGCGCAAGGCGAAATGGTTTTGCGACGCTATTCCTCGTCTGCTTCCGACGTTCTTCGTAGGCTTCCGGACATGTCCCGCCGTGCTCGCAAGGCACAATCATAACGACGTGAGCGTCATCCGCCGCGTGCATCTTGGAATCGTGCCACTCACTTCCCTAAGCGGTGGGCATAGGCCTGACACCAGACTAGTACCCACTTTTCATAGAACGTGAGTCGTGATTCAAGATCGGGATGATTCCCGAAGCAAGAGAAGTCCGCGTTT
>NZ_JBEGDB010000423.1:0-4910 GCF_043638955.1 Bradyrhizobium sp. 31Argb
CTCGTTTGAGATTTCGACAACCTCATTCTGGCACAACTGATGCCGTAGGGGGCCGTCCACCCCATCAACCACAGGGTGCGGCTGTGTAAGGAAAGTGTCGACCGGATCGCTTCACCGATAGATTTCCGCGGTATGGGTCCCGGCCTTCGCCGGGACGACGGGATTCTTGACTCGTCTCGGTGCTCCTTTCACAACCTTGGGCAACACATTTGGAGGAACGCATGTTCAAGGATCTGTTTTCACTCAAGAGCCGCGTTGCGCTGGTGACGGGCGGATCGCGCGGCATCGGCAGGATGATCGCCGCGGGCTTCCTCGCGCAAGGCGCGGCCAAGGTCTACATCACCGCGCGGAAAGCCGGGCCGTGCGAGGAGACCGCAAAGGAGCTTTCGGCGGAGTATGGCGGCGAATGCATCGCGCTGCCGATCGACATCTCCGGTCTCGCCGGCATCGAGATGCTGGCCGCCGAGATCAAGAAGCGCGAGCCGAGGCTCGACATCCTCGTCAACAATGCCGGCGCGGCATGGGGCGCCGACTTCGACGAGTTTCCGGAAAGCGGCTGGGACAAGGTGATGAACCTCAACGTCAAGGCGCCGTTCTTCCTGACCAAGGCGCTGGCGGCGCCGCTGCGCGCGGCCGCAAGCGCCGAGCGGCCGGCGAAGGTGATCAACATCGCCTCGATCGACGGCATCTTCGTCAACCCGCTGGAGACCTATTCCTATGCCGCAAGCAAGGCCGGCTTGATCCACCTGACGCGGCGGATGGCGGTGAAGCTGATCGGCGATCATGTGGTGGTCACCGCGATCGCGCCGGGGCCGTTCAAATCGGACTTGAACCGCGCGGCGCGCGACAATGCCGAGGAGGTCGCGACGAAGGTGCCGTCGGGCCGGATCGGCACCGACGAGGACATGGCGGGTGCTGCGATCTATCTCGCCTCCCGCGCCGGCGACTATGTGGTCGGCGCCACCATCACGGTGGACGGCGGCATCGTCTATGCGAATGCCGGGATCAAGGGCAGCGGCTGGGATTCGTAGCGAGGTACGCATTCGTAGCGGGTGGAGCGAAAGCGAAACCCGGGACATCGGAGTCGATGTTTACGGGCGGCCCCGGGTTACGCTTGCGCTCCACCCGGGCTACGGGACTAAGATCGCCCGCGGCAGCGTCACTCGTATTCGTGGTCAGCGCGCGGCGCGTTGGGCAGTTCGCGATCGAGCGCCTCCCGGTATCGCAGGCAGCCACGCAAGAATTTCGGCCATGGCGGGACGGCAACCTCCGGCGCAACCCGTTCGGGAAGCAGCCCCCACAGGTCGGGATGATGCCAGCACAAATCGTGACCAGTGCTGTCCCGGTGCGCGCGGATACCTGCCCGCAGGCGTTTCACCTCCGCGACCAGTTGGTCGCGGTCCATCCCTTCAAGGTCATGGTCGGGGTCCATGCCGTCTTCTCCCCGAATGCCAGGTTACGACTCGATCTTCACATACTCGAAATCGCCGGGCTTGTTGTCGATACCTACCTTTGGCGCTGAGATCCAGGAGGCGAATTTCCCAATCTCGGTGACGGGCTTCATCAGCGAAGCGATGAACTCGCCATCTTCGATGGTCGGCAACCATTCAGTCTTGCGTTTGTTCCAGGTGGCTGCGTCGATCAGGATTCCCTCGGGCGTCGCCTCGATGTCCTTGAACTCGCCGATGGCGCGATGGAAGGCGACGTGCGGCACTGCGAGCTTGTAGTCGTAGCCTGATGTCGAGATCACCTTGTTCCAGCGCAGCATGCCCTTCACGCAGTCCTGGGTGTAGTCGTCGCGCAGGCGCATGTTGAGCGCGGTCAGCGCCGGCTCGTCGACCAGCTTGAGCTCGCCGTCGATCAGTTTCAGCACCGGATAAGTCGAGTTCTGGAGCTGATGATCGTCATCGATCGTCGTCTCCTTGTAGCGGCCCTTGATGCCGGCGTTGAAGGCGTTGGCGGCGTTGGTCGAGACCTCGGAGCCGAACAAATCGAGCGACAGCGAATAGTGCAGGTTCAGCTTCTTCTGGATGGTCGGCAGGTCGATCACACCGAGCGCCCGCACTTTCGCGATGTCGGTCGGATCCTCGATACCGGCTTCGCGCATCGCCTCGCAGGTCCGCTGCACGACGCGGCTGATGCCGGTTTCGCCGACGAACATGTGGTGCGCCTCTTCCGTCAGCATGAAGCGGCAGGTGCGCGACAGCGGGTCGAAGCCGGACTGTGCCAGCGAATGCAACTGCATCTTGCCGTCGCGGTCGGTGAAATAGGTGAACATGAAGAAGGAGAGCCAATCCGGCATCGCCTCATTGAAAGCACCCAGCATGCGCGGTGCGTCGGCATCGCCCGAGCGGCGGCGCAACAGGTCATCCGCCTCCTCGCGGCCGTCGCGGCCGAAATATTTCTGCAGCAGATAGACCATCGCCCAGAGATGGCGGCCTTCCTCAACATTGACCTGGAACAAATTGCGCATGTCGTAGAGCGAGGGCGCGGTCTTGCCGAGGTGGCGCTGCTGCTCGACGGAGGCCGGCTCGGTGTCGCCCTGGATCACGATCAGCCGCCGCAACATGGCGCGATGCTCGCCCGGCACTTCCTGCCAGGCAGGCTCGCCATAATGGGCACCGAACGGCACCACGCGGTTCTCTTCCTGCGGCGCCAGCAGGATGCCCCAGCGATATTCGGGCATCTTGACGTAGTCGAACTTGGCCCAGCCGCGCGGATCGACCGAATAGGCGGTGCGCAAATAGACCAGCGATTGCTGAAAACCTTCCGGCCCCATGTCGCTCCACCAGTCCATGTAGCCGGGATGCCAGCCCTCCAGCGCCTTCAGGACCTGACGATCCGCCGACAGATTCACGTTGTTGGGAATCTTGGTCGAGTAGTCGACGTTCATGATGTTCATGTTCATGGGGACCTCCCGTTGGAGATAATCTCGTTCAAAGCTTGCTACCGAACACGCGCTCGCGAATAGCGAATGGCGAGTAGCGAATGGAATCCTATTCGCCATTCGCTATTCACTATTCGCCCTAAACTCTCGTCATATCGAACTGCGCCTTCTGGCCGGTGCCGTAGCGGCGCAGCGCGCCCTCTTCGCCGACCGCATTGGGGCGCTGGAAGATCCAGTTCTGCCACGCGGTCAAACGCGCAAAGATTTTCGATTCCATGGTCTCGGGACCGACGAAGCGCAGGTTCGCTTCCATGCCGGTGAGGCCGTCGGGGGAGAAGCTGGTGCGCTCCTCGAGGAACACGCGCACCTCGTCGTCCCAGTCGATGTCGTCGAGCGCGAAGGTGACGAGGCCGAGCTCCTCGGCCTCTTCCGCATCGAGCGCCTTGCCGATCGCGCCACGCGCGCGCTCCAGATCGGCAGGATCGGCCTGGAAGCGCGATTGCAGCCGGGTGAGCCCGTGGCTCATCGGATAGGGTCCAAAATTCATCGCGGTGAGCTGGATCGCGGGCGGCGGGCGGTTGTCGCCCTCGCGCGAGCCGATCAGCATGTAGGAGCGATCGGCCGCGAACACGAGTTCGGCGAGCGTGCCGACGAAGCAGGAGCCGGGCTCGACCAGCGTCACCAGCGTGCGCGAGGTGACGTCGATGCGCTTCAGCACGCGCTTCCAAATGTGCCTGATCTCGTTGACCAGCCAATATGTCTTGTTGGCCTCGCGGAAGTCGTCATAGGCGGCGACACGAGCGGGATCGCCGTGGCTCTTGAACACCAGCATCGCGATCCCAAGCTCGTTGATGCGCAGATGCAGGATCGCATCGTCAAGCTCGCGCGCGACCTGCAGCGGCCAGAACGCGGCGCCTTGCGCGATCAGGCCGTCGACATCGGCAGGCGGCGCAGCCTCCGGCGCCTGGATCGAGATCGTCGCGATGCGCGCAGGCCGATCGATATCGACGCTGACGAAGCCGTAGCGGATGCTGTTCTCGTCGATCACGCGGTTGAGCGGCGAGAGCGCAATGCCCTTGCCGCTGCCGTTGCGGGTCGATTTGGCGGCGAATTCCTTGACGCGCTCGGCGAGCTTGCCTTCCAGCTTGCTGTTCGGCGCGATCTCGTCGACGAGGCGCCACTGCACCGCGCGCTTGCCCTTGATGCCCTCCTCGATGGTGCAAAAGAAGTCGGCATGGTCGCGGCGCACCTTGCGCTTGTCGACGACGCGCGTCAGCCCGCCGGTGCCCGGCAGCACCGCGAGCAGCGGCACTTCCGGCAGCGCCACGGCGGCCGCGCCGTCGTCGGCGAGGATGATGTGGTCGGTCGCGAGCGCGAGCTCATAGCCGCCGCCGGCCGCGGTGCCGTTGACGACGGTGATGAAGCGTTGGCCGGAATTCTCGGAGGAGTCCTCGATCCCGTTGCGGGTCTCATTGGTGAATTTGCAGAAATTGACCTTGTGCGCGTGCGTCGAGCCCGCGAGCATGCGGATGTTGGCGCCGGCGCAGAACACGCGGTTCTTGCCCGAGCGCATCACCACGACCTTCACATCGGGGTGCTCGAAGCGCAGCCGCTGCACGGCGTCAGCGAGTTCGATGTCGACGCCGAGGTCGTAGGAATTGAGCTTGAGCTGGTAGCCTTCGAACAGGCCGGCATTCTCATCGACGTCCATGGTCAGGGTTGCGACCTCGCCGTCGACATCGAGCTTCCAATGCCTGTACCGGGACGGGTCGGTCTGAAAATCGATGTATTTCGCGCCGTTTGCGAGCACGCGATCCTCACCGGCCATGAGCCACCCTTGTGCGTTATTGGTTATCTGATCATGCATAATAATGCATGTTTTGGGACGGGTCTAGTCAAAAACGCGAGAACATGCACTTTGCTTCATGTTCCTGCCGCTAGGCCGGCGGCCTAGGCCGTGTGGACTCTTGGGATTCTCAAATCAGATTGAACGTGATTCAAGGCTTTCTTTTAGGAGGAAGCC
>NZ_JBEGDB010000424.1:0-4905 GCF_043638955.1 Bradyrhizobium sp. 31Argb
CGCCGGATACGGACCCGTACGTCCGGTGGTGTGGGAGGGGCGAAGCCGCGAGGCTTCCCCCTATCCCGATCCGCTTGCGGTGACATGGATTGCTTCGCTGCGCTCGCAATGACGGGCTGAGAGAGCGTCCGTCCGCACCTACGCCACCTTCCGCGCCGACAGCGCATCCGCCACCGCCGTGCGGATATCGGCGACCGAGAACGGCTTGGTCACCACGTCGTGCACGATCGCATTGAGGCCGGAGGCGCGCTCGCGCTGATCGGCAAAGCCGGTCATCAACAGGATCTTCAACTCCGGAAAATCGCGCGCGCTGGCGAGCGCCAGTGCAATCCCGTCCATGACAGGCATCTGGATGTCGGTGAGCAGCAGATCGAAGGCGCCCTGCTCGCGCGCCAGTATTTCCAGCGCGGCCGCGCCGTCCTGCGCGGTGACGGTCTCGTGGCCGTCCATGGCGATGGCGCGTGCCACCAGCGAGCGCATCGAATCCTCGTCGTCGGCGATCAATACCCGCGGCATCGAACTAACCTCCTTCGCAAGACACGTCTCGTATTCTAAGCCTTGCCGCCAGCCGCCAGATCCCGCTTGTTGAAGAAGCGGATATCGATGTCGCGCCCTTCCGGAGGCGGCGAGGCAAGGCGCGATTTGAAAAAAGCGCGTTCGCCCGGCTTCAGCACCGGCTGCTCCAGCACCGTGTTCCACGCATAAATCTCCGCGCCCTGCGCGTCGCGGACCGCAAAGCGCAACCGTGGCAGTTCCACCGGCTTCCGGGTCTCGCCGACGATCATGCCTTCGATCACCAGCACCGCCTTGCCGTCCACTGTCTCGTGACTGACTTTGACGTCCTTGAACGCCACCCCACGCAGATTCACCTCGAGCCCGGCCAGCCTGTAGAACAGCGCGGTCTGCGGCAACAGGCGCACGACGTCGCCGCGCCACACAACCAGCGCCACGATCAGCGCCGCCATCGCCGCGCATGCGGTGGGCAGGCTCGCTGCGGGCATGCGGATGCGGGGCAGGGTGGGCAGCTCGAACAGTCTTGGCAGCCGGCGGCGGGGTTTGGCTTCGGCATCTGCGTGAGCCTCGGCGTCTTCCCGGGCGACCGACGGCCAGTCCTGTCGGACTGCATCATCCGCCGGCCAGTCGGCCGAGATCGAGGGGCTGTCGACGACAGGAGTGCGTTCGTCCTCCTCCTGCCGCGCCATCGCCTCCCATTCCGCGGCGGCATCGGACGCGGCGGACCTGTTCGCCGCCGCCATCGCCGGCATCGGCGCCGTGATGTCGACGGCATCCTCCGGCCGCGCCAGCCAGAGTTCCTTGCAGCGGGAACAACGCACCGTACGCCCGGCCGGACCTAACGTCTCCAGCTTGATCGCATAGGATGTTGTACAATGCGGGCAAACGATATGCATGGAGCCCAATCCCCACCATGGATGCGCCGGGATGCTACAAGGCGACCGTTAACGAATCGGAAACCATAACCGAAGCACAAACGCTTTGTTCGGCCCGCCGGCCCAGCCGGAAACGGGCGCGAGGATTGAGCCAAGGTTCGAGGTTCCCGGCCGCCGCCCCAGTTGAACCCAACGTCCAACCCAATGTCGAGCGGAGCTAGAGCTTGGTTCGGTTCGAAAATGTCGGATTGCGTTACGGGCTCGGCCCGGAGATTCTGCGCGACCTCAGCTTCGCCGTCCCCGCCCATTCCTTCCAGTTCCTCACCGGCCCGTCGGGTGCCGGCAAGACCTCGCTGCTCAGGCTGTTGTTCCTGTCGCTGCGGCCGACGCGCGGGTTGGTGAATCTGTTCGGCAAGGACATTTCGCTGCTGAGCAAGGACCAGATCGCAAACCTGCGCAAGCGCATCGGCATCGTGCTGCAGGACTTTCGCCTGCTCGACCACATGACGACCTATGAGAATGTCGCGCTGCCGTTCCGCGTGATGGGCCGCGACGAATCCAGCTACCGGCGCGAGGTGATCGACCTCTTGAAATGGGTCGGCCTCGGCGAGCGGATGGATGCGCTGCCGCCGATCCTCTCGGGCGGCGAGAAGCAGCGCGCCGCGATCGCGCGCGCGGTGATCTCGCGGCCGCAATTGTTGCTGGCGGACGAGCCGACCGGCAGCGTCGATCCGACGCTCGGGCGGCGGCTGCTGCGCCTGTTCATCGAGTTGAACAAGTCGGGCACCGCCGTGATCATCGCCACCCACGACATCACGCTGATGGACCAGTACGAGGCGCGGCGATTGGTGCTGCACCAGGGACGGCTGCACATCTATGAATAAGATCGGCCGAGAACATGTGCCGCTCGTCGACCTCGGGCATGAACGCCCGCAGGTGGCGGCGAATGCGCGCAACATGTCGCCGATCGTGCCGCGCGCCTCGATCTCCGGCCGCGCGCTGGTCGCGGTCGTGGCAATCATGACCTTCCTGGCCTCGATGACCACGGGCACGGTGCTCCTGGTCAGCGCATCCGCGGCCGAGTGGCAGTCGGAGGTTGCAAGTGAGATCACGATCCAGATCCGCCCGGCGGCCGGCCGCGATCTCGATCGCGACACATCAGCGGCGGCGGAGGCGATGCGGACGCAGGGTGGGATCGTCGAAGTCCGCCCGTTCAGCAAGGAGGAATCCGCAAAACTGCTCGAGCCCTGGCTCGGCAGCGGATTGTCGATCGAGCAATTGCCGGTGCCGCGCGTCATCGTGGCGCGGGTGCAGCCCGGCAGCACGCCGGACCTCGCAGCGCTGCGGGCGCGGGTCACGCAGGTCGCCCCCGGTGCCAGCGTCGACGATCACCGCGCCTGGATCGAGCGCATGCGCTCGATGAGCGGCGCCACCGTGTTTGCCGGCATCGGCATTCTCGCCCTCGTGATCGTCGCGACGATCATCTCGGTCTCCTTCGCCACGCGCGGCGCGATGGCCGCCAACCGGCCGATCGTCGAGGTGCTGCATTTCGTCGGCGCCTCCGACAGTTACATCGCCAACCGTTTCCTGCGGCATTTCCTGATGCTGGGACTCGAGGGCGGCCTGATCGGCGGTGGCGTCGCGATGCTGTTCTTCGGCTTCTCCGAATCGATCGCGAGCTGGTTCTCGGGCACTCCGGTCGGCGACCAGTTCGCGGCCTTGCTCGGGACCTTCTCGCTGCGCCCGTCCGGCTATCTGGTGCTGGCGCTGCAGGCGGTATTGATCGCCGCGATCACGGCCTGGGCCTCACGGCGGACGCTGTTCGCCACGCTCGATGACGTCGACTGATGGAACGGCCGGACTCCACTTCGCCCAAAAACGCTCTAGAATTGCGTCCGGGGAAGGGACAGCCTTATCCGATGAGCTCTGATCTCGACGACCGATCGCAAAAGCGCCGGCCAGCGCGGCCGCACGGATCGCTGCGCGCGCTGATCGTCGCGCCGCTGGCGGTGCTGTTCGTCGCCGCGGGGGTCGGCTTCCTCGCGTTCCTGTCGCAATTGCGCGGCGTCGAAACCCAGCCCGAGCGCAATGCCGACGGCATCGTGGTGTTGACCGGCGGTTCCTCGCGGATCTCCGACGCGGTGGAATTGCTGGCGGCCGGCTACGGCAAGCGGCTGCTGATCTCGGGCGTGCACCCGACCAATGCGGCGAGCGATATTTCCCGCTCGCTGCCCGAGAACAATCAGGCGCTCTTGAGGTGCTGCGTCGATCTCGACCGCTCCGCCGTCAATACCAGGAGCAATGCCGCTGAGACGCGGCGCTGGGCGCATGAGCGCGGCTTCAAGTCGCTGATCGTGGTGACCTCGAACTACCACATGCCGCGCGCGATCGTCGAACTGTCGCACGCGATGCCGGATGTCGAACTGATCCCGTTCGTGGTGATCGGCGACAAATGGCGCGACGAACCTTGGTGGATGAGTGGCGGAACGCTGCGCCTCCTGCTATCGGAATACGTCAAATATGTCGCGGCGGAGGTGCGGGTGCGGCTGGCCAGGATCGGTCTCGACCTGACGCCCGATTTCCTGGAGCAGCCTGGCGGCGCGCCGGCGCCGCGCCGGCCGGCGACCGCGCAGGTGAACTGACCAGACCAACTCTCTAAGTCGGGAATTCGATGTCTTCGATCTTCGTGCGCTCGCTCATCTTCAACGTGCTGTTCTATCTCGTGCTGGTGGCGCTCAGCATCGCCGCGATCCCGACCGTCGTGCTGCCGCGCCGGGCGATGATGACGCTGGCCGCATGGTGGGCGAACGCGACGCTGTTTTTGATGCGCGTCGTCTGCAACATCCGGGTCGAATTCCGCGGGCTGGAGAAGATTCCGAAAGGGCCCCTGATCGTCGCCGCCAAGCATCAGTCGATGTGGGAGACGTTCCAGCTTTTGCGCTTCTTCGACCACCCGCTCTACATGCTCAAGCGCGAACTGACCTGGATTCCGGTGTTCGGCCAGTTCCTGATCAAGGCCGGCATGATTGCGATCGATCGCGGCGGCGGCCCGCGTTCGCTGGTGAAGACGCTGCGCCGCGCGGCCGCTGAAGTGAAGCGCGGCCGCCAGCTCGTGATCTTCCCGGAAGGAACGCGGCGGCCGGTCGGCGCGCCGCCAAACTACAAGACCGGCGTGGCGCAGATCTATGCCGAGAGCGGCGTGCCGTGCCTGGCGGTCGCGCTCAACTCCGGCCTGTTCTGGCCGCGCCGCACCTTCATGCGCTATCCCGGGACGCTGGTGGTCGAATTCCTCGATCCGCTGCCGCCAGGCTTGCCGCGCGATGAATTCATGACGCGGCTGCGCGAGACGATCGAGGGCACCACCGACCGTATCGTCGAGGCCGCGCGCGCCGAGCAGGCGCAGTTGTTCGGCGTCGTGCCCGATACCGCGAAGGCGAAGGTCTAGCATTACAGTTGTCTTTTTGTTTTGAAGTGCGCGCGCTGGGCGGCGGCCTGGTGAGCTCTACGCCAAAGTGAC
>NZ_JBEGDB010000425.1:0-4896 GCF_043638955.1 Bradyrhizobium sp. 31Argb
GCGCGAAACTACTTCGCCGTCGTCGCCATTGCCGCCACTCTGCTCTGGATAAGGTAACTGTCCACACGGCCTAGAACCTTGTTTTGACGCGTTTTCTTCACGCGAGCCGGTGTCCACTTCGCTCGAAAACGCTCTCAGCGCGGCAATACCGCCCGGTCGGAAACCCTGGGCTGACAAATGCGGCATCGTATTGATTTAACGTTGCGTTGCACAAAATTGACATGATAAAGAGCTTTACTTGTCCTGCCCAGGGACAGGGCATTCCGTGAACTAGGAACTAGGCAGCGTGATCCAATTCGACCGTTCTCGGTCCTTGCGGGCCGCGGCGTTCGCAATGGGGTCACCGGACTTTACCCCGTTGTGAAGGATGCATGCGATGACCAGTTCGACTGACCCGTTTTCCGCTTCTATCATTCCGTTCGAAGTTCCCGAGCAGATGCGCGCGTTCGCTGAAAAGGGCGTTTCCCAGGCGCGCGACAACTACGCCAAGTTCAAGGACGCCGCCGAGGCCCATAACGGCACCATCGAGGCGGTGTTCACCACCGCCAGCAAGGGCGCGAGCGAATATACCGCCAAGCTGATGGAGTTCGTGAAGGCCAACACCACCTCGGCGCTCGATTTCGCCCAGGAACTGCTCGGCGCCAAGACGCCCTCCGAGGCGCTGGAACTGTGGACCGCGCAGACCCGCAAGACCTTCGAGACCTTCGGCGCCCAAGCCAAGGAGCTCACCGAGCTCAGCCAGAAGGTCGCCAGCGAGACCGCCGAGCCGATCAAGGCCAGCGCCTCGAAATATTACAAGCCCGCCGCCTGACCCTGGCAAAATCACAGAAAGGCCCGGGCAACCGAGCCCGGGCCTTTTGTTTTGAAGAGGCCGCAATGGTCTGTAGCCCGGATGGAGCGAAAGCGTAATCCGGGACCGGCGTTTGGCTCGGAGAGACCCGGATTGCGCTGCGCTTCATCCGGGCTACGGGGTATTCGGAAGTTGGAAAGTCCCGCGTTCGGCCTTGCCAAACCGGGGCGTTGCACCTAGTTTCCGGCCCATTCGCGAGGCCCCTTTGCGCGGCCTCGTGCGAGGATGCAGTTGTAGCTCAGTTGGTTAGAGCGCCTGTCTGTGGAACAGGAGGTCGGTGGTTCGAGCCCACCCAACTGTACCAGCCAAATCAAACAATTTGCGCTTCGTTCGCCTCCAATTTGGGTAGCGACGCGAATTAGGAAACTGAGCACGACTGCCAATGCGTGTTCAAGTGCGCGCTGACCTCGAAATGATATTCAACTTTCGCGCGTCTCATTCGAGTAAGACCAACGCGGTCCCGGCCATCCCAAGTGCACGCGCGGCTCCGGTGGATAAGTCTATGCAGCGTCGCTTTATGAAGGGACCACGGTCGTTGATCCGAACGGTGACGCTTCGACCGGTTGAGTGTGAGGTGACTGTGACCTGAGAGCCGAATGGCCTGGTACGATGCGCTGCGGTCATTGCGTTTGGGTTCATCCGCTCGCCTGACGCAGTTCGGCTGCCGCTGTAGCCATAGCGAGAGGCAACACAAGTTTCGGCAAATGCCGATGCAGATAAACAAGTGACCGCCAAGGCGGTGCATATTGGGCGGATCATCGTCTCTCCTTCCAGGATCCTGCCCGATTTGCCAACCTTTCCGTAGCCTCTAGGTTCCCTCCTGCCGACGCGCTCGGGTGGGATAGACGATGCTTCCTCACTTTCCGGAATCGGTCCCGCTGAATGAGGCGACGCGATTTAGGAGTTCTCCTGCCTTGAACAGCAAGGCACGCTCTTCCCTGGTCAGACATCGCTCGATCGCGTCCGCGAGCCACTGCTCACGACGGGTGATATTCTTATGAAGCACTTCTCGGCCGGTTCGGCTTAAGCGGACTCTTACCCTACGTCGGTCCTCGGCGTCGGGCATCCGGATGATCAGTCCCTCCGCGTTGAGCTCCCGAAGCGCGGCGGCAAGGTTCGACGATCGCATATTCTCGGATTCGCCGAGCATGGTCGGCGTGGCGGCGTCGCCGGCCCGCTCAATGGCCCCGAGCAACTGCAGCCGTACCCAGGAGCGGTCGTCAGCATGTGCTTCGCGGCGCAGCCGGCGCGAGAGATTCATGAACTGGTTGCGAAACGTCGTGACTTGGCGAGGAGGAGTTCGGCTTTTCATATAGCTATAATAGTATAGCTATCCTCAGTGTCACAAGGCTGCGATTGGCCTGCGCCGTGTCTGATGCCGGACTGGAACGATTCCGTGCCGCCCTGCATCTAACATCTAACTACTTCAACAACCGCAGATTTCGTGTGAGGGCGGGCTCACACGCGCACGGCATCGTGATGGTAGTAGCTACTTTAATATAGCTATTTCTACATAGATATTATCCGTGAAATAGGTGGCGCGCTACGCGCTCGAGCTGTCAGCCCGGTTCGTCCCAAGCATCAGCGCGCGCAGTGGCATGGGAGATCAACATGGCCAAGAAAACGATCAGTGAAATGCTGCGAGCGCGAGAGTTCATTGCCGCACCGGGCGTTTTCGATCTGGTTTCGGCAAAAATCGCGGCGCAGACGAATGCGAAGGCGCTGTACATGACGGGCTTCGGCACCGTCGCATCCTATCTGGGATATCCGGACGCCGGCCTTGCGACCTATACCGACATGCTCGACCGGGCGACCGCAATCGCTCAGGCCGTGGATAAGCCAGTCATTGCAGATGGTGATACCGGCTATGGTGGCCTGCTGAACGTCCATCATACCGTGCGCGGTTACGAGAAAGCCGGCGTGGCGATGATCCAGATCGAGGATCAGCAGATTCCAAAGAAGTGCGGTCACACGCCCAATTGTCACATCATCTCGACCGAAGAGATGGTGGACAAGATCAAGGTGGCTTGCGATGCGCGTTCCTCGAATGAATTCCTGATCCTGGCGCGAACGGACGCAAGAACGGCAGTATCGCTGGATGAAGCAATACGCCGCGCGGTGGCATACGCCGAGGCCGGAGCGGATGCGATCTTTATCGAGGCACCGGAATCCGTGGACGAGATGAAGAAGATCGGTGCCTCAGTCGACGCGCCGCTGGTCTCGAACCAACTGCACGGCGGCAAAACGCCGATACTTCCTCAAAAGCAGCTTGAGGAGATCGGCTTCCGTGCTGCCATTTACCCCACCGCGGGACTGTTCGCCGCCGCAAAAGCGCTTCAAAGCGTCTATGAGGCTCACGCCGAGGGAAGGTTGGTCGAGACTCCGATGTGGGCCTTCCAGGACTTCGTGAAGATGATCGGCTTCCAGAAAATCTGGGACTTCGAAAAGAAATACGCAAATCTGCTGGCGGTGGAGAACGCGTCGGCGCGCGGCTGAGCCGTCACGGGCGCGACGCGTCGGTAGCGGAGCAGGGGCTGTCCGCCATCATGCGACCCTAGCCCGCTTCCAACTCTTGGTTGATCAAAAGATGCAACACACCGATGCATGGTAAATTCACGGTTGGAGCGCTATAGTGTTCTGCCTCAACTGCTGGAGTTCGGTCATGCACTTCGGAATCAAGGGGCCGCTCGCCGGCGTCGCTCTCGCGGTTGGACTCTCCTCGCCAGTCATTGCCGATAATGTCAAAGAGCTAAGAGCCGCTGACACGAAATTCGTCTATGTCGACGCTGGCGAGGACGATCCGATCGTTCTCGTGCATGGCGGGCTTCAGGATTATCGTTTCTGGAATGGGCACCTTCCGGTGCTCTCAAAAAACCATCGCGTGATTGCCTATAGCCGACGGAACCATTTTCCCAACGCAACGAGCAAGGATGGCCTGCCTGATGCCGCGGCCGACGTTCACGGCGAGGATCTGGCAGCCATCCTCGCTGAGCTCGGCATAAAACGCGCGCACATCGTCGCGCACTCTGCCGGTGCACACGCCGCGCTGTTCTTCGCATCCAATCATCCCGAGATGGTGATAACCCTGGTCGTCAACGAACCGCCGGCCGCGGGGTTGCTCGCCGGGATGCCCGGGAGCGCAGAGCTACTGAAAGAGTGGGGCGCTCGATTCGCGTCCACACAGGAAGCGTTCCGAAAGGGCGATATCGACGCAGGGCTGCGCCTCTTTGCGGAAGCGGTTGGCGGACCCGGCACCTACGACCGACGATCAGATGCCGATCGGAAAATGATGTCCGACAATGCGGCGTCGGCCGTTGCGGACGCAATAAGTTCCCGCCCACGTCCGGTGTTCACCTGTGAAATGGCAAAGCGCATTTCGGCGCCAACGCTTCTGATGAATGGTGAGCGGAGCCCCGAGTTCTTTCATCGCATCGTGGACCAGTTGGAGAAGTGCCTTCCCGAGCGAAGGCGCATAACGATTCCCGACGCCTCTCACACTGTTCCCGGCGAAAACGCTCCTGCCTTTGATGAGGCCGTCATCGCCTTCGTAACAAGCCACTAGCTGCTAACGAGATTGATGATTGAGAAAGGCGCGGGCAGCCTGCTGTAGGCCGCGTCTGCCCCCCAGTCAGGCGGGCTCCAGGCATGCCGGTTTGGCAACCAACGTAGGAACGTGGGCACCGTTCCTGCGTTGGCCCCGGACGGAGAAACGCGATGGACCCGGTTACGCGGTGTTTGCATTGCGGCAGGAGATTGGTCCCGGTCCTAAGCGCGAACGGGAGAACAGAACTCAAGTGCGTTTGGTGCGACAAGGTGGACCCGATGAAGACCGAGCCGGTGAAACGGGATGACAGACCGTCGACCGAAAGGCTCAATGCTCACTCCTTGAGAGCCCCTTAAACCAGCCTGCGCGGAGCGAGCCGTCTGATGTGACGCTCCGATGCTCCGCGACATCAATCACTGAACTCGAACTAGCATTACAGTTGTCTTTTTGTTTTGAAGTGCGCGCGCTGGGCGGCGGCCTGGTGAGCTCTACGCCAAAGTGA
>NZ_JBEGDB010000426.1:0-4854 GCF_043638955.1 Bradyrhizobium sp. 31Argb
CGCAACCTCGGACCGGCCGACAGTCGGAGCTACATCCGTCAAGCGAAAGTAACATCCTCAGGTGAGGCAATACGTCTATTCCCCCTAGTTGGAGCGCAGTGACCGCGAAAGACAACGCGGCAAAATACCATTGCCTAATTTCGATACTGTTTTCTGGTAGAATCTTAAAGGAGACACAACCCTAGAAGACCAATTTACAGTGGTAATTAACAATCTAGGCGCGAAATCGGCTCAGGGACAGCGACGTCCTGCAGCGGATTATTGGTGCCGCCATGACTGCCATTGCCTCGACTGAGCTTATTGCGGAACTCGAAGATGTTGTCAGAGCCGGTTCCCCCGAACGCCGCATCCGGATATTGCGGCAGGTGGCGAGCCTGTTCCTCGCGGACGCCGACCGGCTCAGCGAGCACCAGATCGAAATATTCGACGACGTCCTGGTCCGTCTGATCGGGGCCGTCGAAGCGCGCACGCTGACCAAGCTCAGCGCCCCCCTTGCCGATCTGAGGTCGGCCCCGAGGGAGGCGGTGCGCCGTCTCGCCCAGCACGAGGACGCGGCAGTCGCCGTCCCGATCCTTCGCAAGTGCGAATGCCTTTCCGAAGACGACCTCATCGAGGTCATCAGGACCCGCGGCGAAAAGCACCTCGGCGCCATCGCCGAACGCAGCGCGGTGAGCCGCAGGCTCACAGATGCCCTGCTGATGCGCGGCGACGCCGCCATCTGCGGCATCCTCGCAAGGAATCCCAGCGCGCAGTTCTCTGTTGTGGGCTTTGCGACCCTGGTCGATATGGCCCTGCGCGACGATGATATCGCCGACGCGCTGGTGCAGCGGCCGGATCTGCCGCGCGATGTGCTTTGCGAGTTGGTGGCGAAATGCAGCCCCTCCGCGCAGGCCCGCCTGCTCAAGACCGCGCCGCCCGAGCGGCATGTCGCGATCAGAACGCTGATCGAAGAGACCGCCGCGCGCGGGCGCGCTCGCAAGCCTGTCGCCGTGGACTATTCCGAGGCAAAGGCGACGGTGCTCGCGCTCAACAATGCCGGCCAGTTGAACGATTCCATCGTCAACCGTTTTGCGATCCGGCGCGACCATCCCAGTGTCATCGCCGCGCTGTCGCTGCTGGCAACCGTCCCGATCGAAACCATCGAGCCGCTGATGGAGACGCAGGATTGCTACGGCCTGGTCCTCGCCTGCCGGGCGTCGCGGCTCGATTGGCAGACCGCGGTCGCCATCATCAGGAGCCGCAAGGGCGTCAAGCCGGTTTCGCCGCAACAACTCGAACAGGCCAAGGAGGCCTTTGACACGCTTTCGCTTTCCACCGCGCAGCGCGCCATCCGCTTCGGATCCGTAAGCGACATCGGCGCCAGGCCCTTGTCCACCGATACGCCTTCAGTTGGGGGAGTGCATTGATGGCTTACGGAAGCCGAAAAGCGGAGCGCGTTCACTTCGAGCACCGCTATCCGGTCAACCTGATGGGCGTTGACGGCACCTGGCAACGAAGCTGCGTTCTTCTCGACGTGTCGCAGACCGGCGCCAAGCTCGAGGTCGAGGGCGCGCTCGACGTGCTGCGGGCGCAGGAATTCTTCCTGATCCTGTCATCCAGAGGACTTGCGTTCCGGCGATGCGAACTGGTCCGGGTCGACGGGATGCAGATCGGTGTGAAGTTTGTCGCCGAACGAAAGAAGAAAGGGCGCGCCATCATTCCAAAATGATCATGCGCGCGACGCAACTTTTTCAGGGAGGAACCACCGATGGCCGTCCACAAGATCGCAGCCTTTTCCGTCACCACGAATTGCGCGGAGCCGCTGCGCGGAATCGTCGAGATCGACATGGCCGGAAAGACGCTGCGATTCGAACTCAACGAGGATGTCGCGCACAGTCTCTGCAGCGACCTCGATCATTTTCTCACCCAGGCCCAACAGCGCGCCTTCGACAACATCTGAAGCAAATGCCGGCACCACCATCTCGATGTCTGTTTACGTTGTAGCCGATACGCAAGCCGGGCTTTCGTCCTTGTGCGCCATGCTGGAGCCGAAGCATCCCGTCACAGGGGACCTGCTTGGAGCGGCCAGCATTCGCGGCAATGACATCGCGGCCGTTATCGTCAACGCCGACCTGCGTGTCGTCGACAACATCACGGCGCTGAAAGCCATGTCGGCCGCGTTCTCGCGAATCCCAAAACGCATTTTCGTCGTCAATGAGCGGACCCGGCTCGCGGTGGTTCAAGCCTACGCGCTCGGCGCGACGCATGCGTTGCTCGGTCCGGTCAAGCCGGCCCAGTTACTGGCAAAGCTCGCACAGGGCGAGACCCCATCGATCGTTCCGAGCGAACCCGCCTCGAGCGCCCGGGAGGCGGCGTCGGTCGGAGCGGCCAGCTTCGCCTCGATGTTCTCGGCGGTCACCTGCGGCTGGGCCGTCAACGTCGCGGAGGCCAAGGACGCCGGCAACGTGATCGCAGAGACGATCGCCGAGCATGGGCTGTCCGACTGGCTGGCGACGGTTCGCCGTCACCACGAGGGGACCTACCAGCACTGCCTGCTGGTGACCGGCATCGCCGTCGATTTCGGCCTGAGCCTTCGCATGGCGAAGGCCGATATCGAGCGGCTCTACGCAGCGGCGATGTTTCACGATCTCGGCAAGGCAAGGATTCCGCTCGCCGTCCTGGACAAACCCGGCAAGCTCGATGCCGAAGAACGTGCGCTGATAGAAACGCATCCTGCGGCCGGGCACGCCGTGCTGAAGGGAACGCCCGGCGTCTCGGCCGAAATCCTCGATGCCGTACGGCACCATCACGAGTTTCTTGACGGCAGCGGCTATCCGGACGGGCTTTGCGCCGAAAGCATCTCCGACATCGTGCGCATCCTGACCATCTCCGACATCTTCTCCGCATTGATCGAGCGGCGGACCTACAAACAGGCGATGTCGCGGGCGGCGGCTTACGAGGTCCTGCAGGGCATGAAGGGCAAGCTCGAGCGGCCGCTGGTCGAGGCGTTCAGGGACGTCGCCCTGAACCGTTGACCCGCCCTCCTGGTCGTCGCCGACGGCCGAAAGCTAGCTCCGCAGCCCCGGTGCTTCCTGACCGGTGCGAGCGACGTACTCCGTATAGCCCCCGCCAAATTGGTGGATACCGTCCGGTGTCAGCTCCAGAACACGGTTGGAGAGCGCGGCGAGAAAATGCCGGTCGTGCGAGACGAACAACATCGTGCCTTCAAACTCCGACAGCGCGTTGATCAGCATCTCCTTGGTCGCGAGATCGAGGTGGTTGGTCGGCTCGTCCAGCACCAGGAAGTTCGGGGGATCGAAGAGCATCTTCGCCATCACCAGCCGCGCCTTCTCGCCGCCAGACAGTACCCGGCACCTCTTCTCGACATCGTCGCCGGAGAATCCGAAGCAGCCGGCAAGCGCGCGCAACGAGCCCTGCCCTGCTTGCGGGAACGCGTCTTCGAGCGACTGAAACACGGTGCGTTCGCCGTCGAGCAGATCCATCGCGTGCTGCGCGAAGTACCCCATCTTGACGCTGCCGCCGAGCACGACCGTGCCGTTGTCCGGCTCGGTCGAGCCGGTTACCAGCTTCAACAAAGTCGACTTTCCGGCGCCATTGACGCCCATCACGCACCAGCGCTCGCGCCGGCGGATCATGAAGTCCAGTCCTTCATAGATTCGCTTGCTGCCATAGCCCTTGTGGACGTTCTTCAGCGCGACCACGTCTTCGCCGGAGCGCGGCGCCTGCTGGAATTCGAACGCCACGGTTTGGCGGCGTCTCGGAGGCTCGACCCGCTCGATCTTGTCGAGCTTCTTGACACGGCTTTGCACCTGGGCCGCATGAGAGGCGCGCGCCTTGAAGCGCTCGATGAACTTGATCTCCTTCGCCAGCATCGCCTGCTGGCGCTCGAACTGAGCCTGCTGCTGCTTGTCGGCCATCGCGCGCTGCTGCTCATAGAACTCATAGTCGCCGGAGTAAGTGGTGAGCGCGCCGACGTCGATCTCGATCACCTTGCCGATCACGCGATTGATGAACGCGCGGTCGTGCGACGTCATCAATAACGCGCCCTCGTACCCTCTGAGGAACTGCTCAAGCCAGATCAGGCTTTCGAGATCGAGATGGTTGCTCGGCTCGTCCAGCAGCATGACATCCGGACGCATCAAGAGGATGCGCGCCAGCGCGACGCGCATCTTCCAGCCGCCCGAGAGCGCGCCGACGCTGCCGTCCATCATCTCCTGGCTGAAGCCAAGGCCGGCCAGCGCCTCGCGCGCCCGCCCCTCGAGCGCGTAGCCGTCAAGCTCCTCGAACCGTCCCTGCACCTCGCCATAGCGCGCGATGATGTCGTCCATCTCGTCGGCGCGATCAGGATCGGCCATCGCGGCCTCGAGCTCCTTCAGCTCGGCCGCAACGATGCTGACGGGGCCCGCGCCATCCATCACCTCGGCGACCGCGCTGCGGCCGGACATCTCGCCGACATCCTGGCTGAAATAGCCGATCGTGATACCGCGATCGACCGCGACCTGCCCTTCGTCGGGCACGTCCTGGCCTGCGATCATGCGGAACAGCGTCGACTTGCCGGCGCCGTTCGGCCCGACGAGGCCGATCTTTTCACCCCGGTTGAGCGCTGCGGAAGCTTCGATGAAGAGGATTTGGTGGCCGGCCTGCTTGCTGACGTTATCGAGACGGATCATTGCGCTATCTGGTGGGACATCTGTGCGGGGCGCTCTTAGTCGATTTCGCCCGCCAGCGCGAGCGGAGATATCGGGCCAGCCGCCGAAAACACGGACTCGGCGCCTCGCCCGTCATTGCGAGCGCAGCGAAGCAATCCATAGCGGTGTGCCGAGTATGAACGACAGCTTGGAGGTGGAAGTCCTC
>NZ_JBEGDB010000427.1:0-4780 GCF_043638955.1 Bradyrhizobium sp. 31Argb
CGCGCGAAACTACTTCGCCGTCGTCGCCATTGCCGCCACTCTGCTCTGGATAAGGTAACTGTCCACACGGCCTAGGCGTGTTGCCACCTAACGGGTCAATACCCTAGAAGGGCGAACTGACGACAAGCCGACGAACACGCCAAGGTTTGCGTCATCTAAAGATCACGTTTGTTTCCAAATTGGCCGAATCTCAGCTCTTGTTCTGAGGTCGAAGGAACTAGGGAATGCTTGTGCGAACCACGATGCTGGACATTTTAAAGAGAGCTCTTTGTGTCGGAGCTTTCGTTTCCAGCGGAATACTTCCGGCGTTCGATGCTTCCCTCTCGCTCCCATCGACACCTTATAACTATACGGTTCTGGATCAGGAGCTCTCTGCCGCACTGCAGGAATTCGGTAACAACCTAAATATCAGAGTCAACGTCAGCGCCGAGGTGAAGGGCCGGATCCGCGGGCGAATGCCGGATCTGCCAGCGCGAGAGTTCCTCGATCGTTTGACGAACCTCTACAATCTTCAATGGTACTATGATGGGCTCGTGCTTTACGTATCTGCTGCAAGCGAGGCGCAAAGTCGTCTGCTTGTGTTGAAGCCGATCAGCTTCGACGCATTCAAAGCGGCGCTCGATACACTCAACATCTCCGACGAGCGCTATGCTGTACGAGCGGCACCAGGAAATGGCATCGTCCTGGTTTCTGGTCCACCACGCTTTATTGCGCTCGTGGACCAAACGCTGAGTGGCCTTGTGGCGGAGGCGCAGGCGCGGGCACACGCCGCCGATAAGCAGCCGCGGGAATCGATTCTGAAGTTATTTCGTGGCTCCTCGACCATGGTCATTCGCGATGGACGACCGGAAGCCCCCTATTCTTCCGACGCGCCGCATCAGGACAGCATGGTGCGCGAGCCTGCGCCAGGCCAGAGATGAAATGGAGAATGCGCGGCGGCTTTTGGCGAAAGTCAATGCCCGTCTGCATTGGCTCATTGTGAATCCTTCTGACGCTCGTCAGCTTCTCGAAAGCTCACCCTCCTAGCATGAGAGCGCGGATGTCTGGACGGCGATGCCGTCCATCCACCGTATTGGACATGCACGTCGAGGCACCCGATGCTCGCAATGACCTGAAACCGGGTTGGCGTCATTGTTGCCGGTAGCTCGCAGGCTGCGGCTCAACGCGAGTCTTCTAAACAGTTCTCCGTAGGCCGCGATACAAGTGGCCTTTGTCGAACAAGGGCTCGGGGCCGCTCCATGTTTCAAAGGAGGAACAGGATGGATTTCAACTCAATCGGCCCACTGAACACGGACCCCCGCCTGACTTACCATCCCCGCCCGCCTATCCAACGGGCTTTGAGCACCAGCTGAGCGAATTGCAAGATAGTGCTCCGCCATACGTTACTCGGTCGCCAGTGCCGCAGGGCGAAGCCTATTCGCCATATTTGGAGGCCGGGCATCCCTATTCGTCACATTTGAATTGGCAGGATGATCTGCATACGCCGGCCGCGGTTTCCCCTGAGCCATTACCGGCCACTGGCGAAAGCTTTCAGCAGCCCAGCTCGCAGCAGGCGATTGCTGAACCGCTGGCGAAAGCCGCATATTTCGATCAGGATCTGATTTGGCAGGAGCTCGAATCCGGCCTGCAAGCCGGGCCGTCGCAAGCCGGGCCATCATCCTTCGCCCTGGAAGGCCCTCAGCGACCCATCTCGCAGCAGCCGCTTGCTCAGTCGCTGGCGGAAGCCCCCGATTTCGATAAGGACCCAGTTTGGCAGGAGCTCGATCCCGGGCTGCAGGCCGGGCCATCGCAGGCCGGGCCGTCCTCGTCCGCGGGGGCCGCGCCACGCGAACTCGGAGATTTCGTCATGAACAACGGACGCCGTGCCAGCGAGTACTGGGTCTTCTTTCCCCAAACGGCCTCGAACGCTCAGATGAATATGCTAAGAAGCGTCGGGCTCATGCCGAGCAGAGACTCACCGACAACCTTCTCCATTATAGGTGTCCCCCACACAGCCGAATGGCGAGATGAGGATTTCGTTCGTATCAACCCGTCGCTGGACCCTAGCCTCTGGCCTGGATACTCGGGTGAGGATTCACCCACTGGGTAGACGTTCCACAGCAGCTCGCGGCAGGGCCATGCGCCTCCCCGCGAAAACAGACCTTCGGGATGTCGCCGACGGCAGCAGCGCCTGGCGACGTCCCTCCTGGGCGTCGACGATCTTGGCTATCTTAGCCTCGCGCCAAGATAATTGTACCCGGTCAATTAATTATGCGTCCTTTCAGAGATCTGGTCAGGCAGTCGGCGCGGCCAGGACATTCCAGCTGAGAACGGCCCACATCATCCCCGCAACGTTCCGAGTCTCAAGCGGCAGGGGTTTTGAAGGCACCTCGAGCGGACTTCGCAGCGAGTGAAACGAAGTTGATGCCGGTGATGGCGCCGACGTCCTAGTTCTTCAGCCAGTCGCAGCGCCGGTAGAACTCGATCGGCATGTGTCCTCGCGCCGTCAGCGACTCCTCCAAGCCCCCATTGGTGAGGCGGGCATGCCCGTGCTGCGAGCTGGTTGTGGAGCGCGTACCCGGTGCCCAAACCCGCTGGGCCTTGGGGTTGCAGTCCAATCGAGTTATTCAGCCACGTCCAACAGGATAGAGACGAACGCGCGGTCCTCTGTCCGTTTCTTGCAACTCGGCCCTATAGGGTACACCTTCGATGAGGATATGCGTTGGACGGCCCGCGCTCGGCACGAGACCCTCGTCGTCCAGTGCTTGGACGAGCTCTAGTGGGGCGAAACGTTCGCGGTTGTGATCCCAATGCCCCTCGCGGATCACAGGCGCGAAATCCAGTCGCTGCTGATGGCATGGCCTGGCAGACGACGATGCCCTGGTTTCATCCATCTGCCCAACTTGGGAGTGATGGACGAGAAGAACGTCGCGGGGCCCTTCCGGCCCCAGCTCGGCCGTGTAGGGCTCACGGTTGATGGAAAAACGTGTGATTGGGACGAAGTGGGTCGGCGGGAGCCCGCTGTGATCAAGTATGTCGATCAAGACGTCCGAGGCCCCGTCGGGAGCCGTGCTCCCAGTCCGAATCGACGAGAGGCCCGATGTCCCGTACCTTATGATGGTTCGCTGATAATGGGTCGATTGGATCCATACTGCTCTCCTCTTGACGATACAGGGCCTGCGCAAATCTGCGGAGTTACGCGCCGGACCAGTGTACGGGGCGGCAGAGATTTCAGCGCGAGCCAAGACTAATCTTGCAGGGGCTAGCTGTCGAAAACCTGACGAGTGTCACAAGGAGCCAATGGCGACCGTGTTGGTTTCCTCCGGAAGGTGCGGCGTCGGTCGTCTGCTGAAGAAGAGCTGGTGATGGTCGAAGACAAGGAGCCGCGCTGAACCTGGAGGACTGCCTATGAAACTGCACCGCTTCCGTGACACTTGGACGTCGTCTTCGGTGACATCGATGCAAGCTTTCGGACTTTTGCAACCGAAAAGCTTGCAATTTCATTCCCGGCCTTGACCTGGGCCTACCCGACGGGTCCGACCTTTTCGCAATTGATCGTATCGATGTGCGGGTAGTGTGTGTATCGACGCGCGCCGTTTCCATGCTTAGCCCTTGGGCGCGGATCGCGCGAGCCTTCGCTTGGTCGAGGCGTCGGAGCGGCGGCCGGGAGCTCCTTGCAGCTATCAGGCGGGTTTCCGCGTTTCAGCATCTTCCGAAACACGGCATACGCGTCATTTGCGCTCTCATAGGCGGACAGGGTCGAGTCATCGTTTACCCAGGCGAGCACGATAACCTTTGCAGTTTCCCGATTGGTGGTATCGAAAGAAAAGGCGGAACTGCTGCAGGAATTGAGTGCCTGTATTCGTCGCCGAGCGCGGCGCCCTGCCGGTAGACATCACGAGTGGGTCGCTCGGGATATCTTCGAACGCCAGCTTGAGGACGGCGGCGAGAAGCTCCGCCATGCGCTTCTTCTTATATCCCTTAAGATCCTTGTTTTGCGCTTTCTCGACGGCCGCGATCATCGCCTCGAGCTGGTCGAGAAATAGCGGGTGCGCGTAGATCGTCCAACCATTGATCTTGGGGTTATCGTCGCTCACGCCTCGTCATCTCGGAGAGCCGAGTTGAGATCGACCTTGACGCCTTTGACGAGGGCCTTGCCGCGCGCGAGCAGCGACTTCGGTACGGGCCGAATCCGCGCCCGCTGATCGGCCATGGTCTCGTGCAAGCAATTTAAGAAACTTGCCGATCACTGGATCGCCCTCGTCCGCGCGCGCTTGCTTCTTGGCTATCACGACGGTCCCGTCGGAGAGGCCGCGGAACACGACCTGGTCGCGCTTGCCCAACCCCAGGATCTTACGGATGGGTACCGGCACGGTTGTTTGGCCGCGCTCCGTGATTGTCGCGGGATTTCAAGGATTTCGGCCGTCTTGGTCACGGTCCGCTCCCATAATCTGCCCCCGGCAATGCATTTGCATTGTAGGTCAAGAGACGTCAGATTGCGAGGGAATGGGACCGCGAGAAGATCGACAATGAACGCTACACCGTGGCGCGCTGGAGGAGGACTTCGCCCACCACATGCGAATGCCATCCCAACCAAGCGAAGGAGAGGATCTCTCAACGGCTCAGGTGCAGTCAGTGCAGAGAATCAGACCATAGGGCGCGTAGACTGAGCCTGAGAGAGCAAGGTCGGTCACAGGCCCACCGCTTGTTACCCATGGTCATTCCCTAGTACCCACTTTTCATAGAACGTGAGTCGTGATTCAAGATCGGGATGATTCCCGAAGCAAGAGAAGTCCGCGTT
>NZ_JBEGDB010000428.1:0-4742 GCF_043638955.1 Bradyrhizobium sp. 31Argb
CTTCCTCCTAAAAGAAAGCCTTGAATCACGTTCAATCTGATTTGAGAATCCCAAGAGTCCACACGGCCTAGCGCTCGAATTAGTGACCGGCGCTCTGGCCGCCATCGACATGCAGGATCTCGCCGGTGACGAAGCCCGCGCTTTCGAGATAGAGCACGGCATCGACGATGTCGCGGCTCTCGCCCATCCGCCCGACCGGATGCAGCTTGGCGAGGAAATCGTAGGTCTCGCGCCCATGCATCGGCGTTTTGATCACGCCGGGCGAGACCGCGTTGACGCGGATGCCCTTGGCTGCATATTCGATCGCAAGCGACTTGGTTGCCGCGTTCAATCCGCCCTTGGTGAGTGAGGCGAGCACCGAGGGAACGCTGCTGTTGGCATGATCCACCAGGCTGGTCGTGATCTGGACGATGTGTCCCGATCCCTGCTTCAGCATCTCGCGCGCGACGCGCCTGGTGAGATGGAAGAAGCCGTTGAGATTGATGCCGAGTATCGAAGCGTAATCTTCATCGGTGTAGTCGGTGAACGGCTTGGCGATGAAGATGCCGGCGTTGTTGACCAGCGTGTCGATGCGGCCGAAGCGGTCGAGCGCCTGACCGACGATGCGCTCGGCGGTCCTGGGATCGGCGATGTCGCCCGCCACGGTGAGGATATCCGGATCGGACGATGGCTTGATCGAGCGGGAGCTTGCGACCACACGAAAATTGCGGTTCCGATATCCATTGACGAGATCAGCGCCGATGCCCTGCGACGCGCCGGTAATGATGGCAACCTTTTGTTCTGCACCCATGACGGGCCTCCATGATCGCTGAAGCGGCGACACCGCCGCTTGCGCCCTATCGGCGCTCATGGAGGGAAGCTAGGCAGATCAACCTGCGGAGCGAATACGCGCTACTCGGCAGACACTCTTCCGCGCCGCGAACGAATGGTTGCGGCGCTGTCCTTGGCTTCGCGCGACAGCCGTTCGAAATAGCGCTTCAGCCGCGGCACCGCGAAATCGACGAAGGCGCGCACCTTAGGCACGGAAAACCGTCCTTGCGGTGCGAGCAGGTGCACCGGCAAGGGCGGGTATTCGTCCTTGCCAAGGATGATCCGCAAGCGCCCGCTCCGGATCTCCTCGGCGATATGATAGGAGAACAGCCGCGTCACGCCGTGTCCTTCCGCAGCGGACGCGACCGCGGCGCGCACGGTGTTGACGACCAGCCTCGGCGTGAACTGCACCGTTCTGGGCACCGAGGAGTTTTTCAGAGGGGGGAAGCTCCAGGAGTCCTGACCGAAATGCGTCATCGAGACGATCTGTTGCTTTGCCAGATCGGCCGGCTCATTGATCGCCGGATTTCGCGCCAGGTAGGATGGCGAGGCCGCGACCACGCGGCGGACTTCGCCGAGCCGGATCGCCACGAAGCTTGAATCCGCCAGATGCGCGATGCGCAGCGCGACGTCGATGCCCTCGTCGATCAGGTTCACCGGCCGGTCCAGCAGAAGCAGCCGGACCGACACCGTCGGATAGTCGTTCATGAATGCGTCGAGCACGGGCCGCAACACGTCCTCGCCGGTGATGACGGGCGCGGTGATCGTAAGCGTGCCCCGCGGCGCGGCGCGCTCGCCGGCCGCGGCGATATCCGCTTCCTCGAGCTCGGCCAGCACGCGCCGGCAGCTCGCAACATAGCGCTCACCGGCCTCGCTCAGCTTCAGCGACCGCGTTGTGCGATGTAGGAGTTCAGTGCCGACATGAGTTTCAAGAAACGCGATCGCCCGGCTCACCGCGGCCGGCGACCGCCCCAGCCGCCGTCCGGCGCCGGCCAGACTTCCCTCGTCGACCGCCGACACAAATACTTTCATCGCGTCGATGCGGTCCATGGCTTCTCTCGACCAGGCATGTGCATATAGATCAGGGCGCGTTCGATGACGGCGGCGTACGCGCGCCTCCCACGCTACCAGTTGCCAACATAATGCTTCCACTCTAGCTTCCGGTAGTCCAATGATGACCAGCCACACCGTATGCCTGTGCTTCGCTTGCGATTTTTCGCGTGTGCTTGCCAACGTTCGGGCCGCTGCGGCATGATGCTTTCGTGCCGTTCTTCCATTTCTACGGCGGCCGGATGCACCGCGATATTCTGAGTGAGGGAAAAAAGCCAAGGGAGGTCTGACCATGCGGTTTGCAAAGCCCCTGCTCGTCGCATTTGTCTTGGGCAGCATGGTTGCGCTGCCGGCGCATGCGGAGTTCGACGTCGCAAGCCTGAAGCAATCGATCGAGACCTCCTTCGAGAGCGAATATCCAAAACTCGATGCGCTCTACAAGGACATCCACGCCCATCCCGAGATCGCCTTCCAGGAGGAGAAGACCGCCGCAAGACTCGCCGCCGAGATGCGCGCGATCGGCTTCGAGGTTACAGAGAAGGTCGGCAAGACCGGGCTGGTTGCGCTCTACAAAAATGGCGACGGTCCGACCATCATGGTGCGCACCGAGCTTGACGCGCTGCCGATGGAGGAGAAAACCGGCCTGCCCTACGCAAGCCGCGACAAGACCATCTGGCAGGAGCGCGAAACCTTTGTCGCCCATAGCTGCGGCCACGACATGGCGAGCTGGGTCGGAACGGCGAAGACGCTGGTCGGGCTGAAGGACCAGTGGAAGGGCACGCTGATGTTCATCGCCCAGCCCGCCGAGGAAGTGGTTGCGGGTGCCAGAGCCATGCTGGCCGACGGCCTGTTCACGCGCTTTCCCAAACCCGATGCCGGCTTTGCCCTGCATAGCGGGGCCTTTCCCTACGGCTACGTCAGCTACACCGTCGGGGTCCGCTCTTCCAATGCCGACGGCCTCTACATCAAATTCAAAGGCCGCGGCGGCCATGGCGCGGCGCCACAGGCGACCATCGATCCCGTGATGATGGCGTCGCGTTTTGTGGTCGATGTGCAGAGCGTCATCAGCCGTGAAAAGGACCCGACCGAATTCGGCGTGGTCTCCATCGGCTCGCTCCATGCCGGCACCACGGCCAACATCATTTCCGACGAATCGGTCCTGCTCGGCACCATCAGAACCTTCAAACCGGACGTGCGCGCCAAGATGCATGATGGAATCGAACGTACCGCCAAAGCGGTCGCCGCCATGGCGAATGCGCCTGCACCGGATATCAGGATCACCGAGGGTACCAAGGCGGTGGTCAACGATGCCGCTGTTGTCGCGACCGCCGAGAAGGTGCTGAACGCGGCCTTCGGCGACAAGTTCAGGACCGCGCCGCCGGTCACCGCGAGCGAGGATTTTTCCGAGTACATCTATGCCGGCGTGCCCTCGATGTTCTTCAATATCGGCGTCTACGATCCCGAGCACGTCGCCGCCGCGCGCAATGGCGACCCGCCGCTTCCCGGCAACCATTCCCCGCTGTTCGCGCCGGTGCCGAAGCCTACCATTCAGACCGGCGTCACCGCGATGACGCTCGCAGTCCTCAGCGCATTCGACCAGAGGGCCAAGGGACATTAACGGCCAAGCCCGTCATTGCGAGCGAAGCGAAGCAAGCGCGATGCGCATGATCGAGGAAGGATAAAATCTCTCAAATACATGTTGGCGAGCGGCGGCTCGAAGGGAGCCGCACGCTGCCAATGCTTGACGTCATCACCAGCCGTAAGTGTAGCCGGGATAGGAGTAGTAATAGCTCGGATAGCTCCAGTATGAATTATAGGTCGGATAGCCCCAATACGAATTATAGGTAGGATAGCCCCAGTACGAGTTATAGGTGGGATAGCCCCAGTACGAAGGATAATCCCGACGCACCAGATAGCGCACGTCCATCGTCACGGCTGGTACCGCCGCCTTGATCGACATGCCATTGATCGGCGCAGCAGACGATTTGGCCGTGGCGGCCGCTGCGAGAGGAACAGCAATTGCGAGTGCAATCGCGAGCCTGCGGACTTGAATCTTCATGGAAGCTCCTTTCGTGTTAGAAGTGACCATCCACCAGGCGACGATGATGGGGCAGGACGCCTACAGAAAGATTTCGGAAATCCGGAATTGCGTTACGTGGGTAACTGGTGGTGGCACGAAGCCAAGTCCCACAACCCGCCACTCGATTGGAGCTGACCTGGACGCGTTACGTCGCCTCTTGGCCCAACTCGGACCCTTGGAGCTCTGCTATCGCGCCGCTATCAGGGGCACAGCGGATCTCATACGCATCCTGATCTGCGGCGCGGGAGTTATAAGTACACGCCTTAGCGAGCCGGCGCTCGTCACGGATAACAGCCCAGCGCGTCAGTCCTTGAAGTCATACTGCTTGCTGAGGTGATCGCCGACCTGGAACCAGCATCGCCACGCATTCGGCTTGGCCACCGTCCACGTAGCCCGCACGGAGTTCGCAGCGCGGATGGAGCGCAGCGTAATCCGGGAACGGTGTCGCCAAGGCCTCGGCAATCCCGGATTGCGCGGAGCCTGTCATCGGGCGCGCATTCGCGCGACCCGTTGGCTCCATCCGGGCTGCGCGCTACCTCGCCGCGTTGGCGCGCTTGACGCCGACGATCGCAGGCAACGCCTCGGGATCGGCTTTCGTGCCGGGCACGGCACCGGTCGCGATCGGATCGGAGAGCGGCGCGCGGGCGGTGGCGTCGGGGAAGCGGAGCTTCATGTCGCGGATGAAGCCGTCGAGCGTGTCGACGCTGGCGGCCATCCTGGCGATCTGCGCATTGCCTCACCAAGGATGTTACCGGAGAACTGACCGTCAGGATTGGGGCGGCGATACCGAATCGGATCGGTG
>NZ_JBEGDB010000429.1:0-4688 GCF_043638955.1 Bradyrhizobium sp. 31Argb
CATGCGCTCCGTCTATCAAACGGAGCAGCCCCTTCCAACTAAGCACGTGGTCCCACAATCGGGGTCCATTTCAGACGTGACGGCGCTGAAACGAGCGCGTCGCGGTCGCGATCTCTGCCTCCGTACTGCGAAGCGTCAACGATCTCGACGCATTCTGCAAAACCGATGACTATCACCATATACGAAGCTATCTGAATGTTCTCGAATTGATGGCGGTAGGCATCGAGAACAGCACCTTTGATGAGCGCATTTGCTACGTCTATTGGAAAGGCTTCGTCTTAGACGCAATGCGCGACACCGCCAAGCTGATTGACCACATCCGAGTTAGGCACAGCGCGGACCGTTACTTCCGAAGCTTTCGCCAACTTCATTATCGTTGGATGACCAATCCCGAGCTTGCTCGTTGGCAGCGCACGGGCCGGCCATTGCGGAGCGGACCCATACCTCTCACTCCCCCGCCATAGGAAATCCGAGCACTGTTGCGAATGGTCTGGCGAGAGATCAAAATCGCGTCGCTGTTACTGCAGCGTCGATCGGCGCGGCGCCTGCCGGCCAAGCCAGCGTCATCGACGGTGACACGCTCGCAATCCCTGGCAGTCGTCGCCATAACATCAAGCTTCATGATTGTTCGTTAATCCCTCCGCGTTGGCTTGCGAAGTTCCCGCAGTGGGATGCTTGGTATCACGCACTCGCCTTCGGGCGGCGGACGATCTTCCTCCTGCGCAGCGTAGGCTTCCGGATCGCCGAGGATCAGCACCGGCTCACCGGCCCACCCGCACTTGTCGCATGTCGGTCGCTCCCATTCGGCGTCGGGGGCGCTTGAGTGAAATCCGCGCTGCGGAGATAGCCGGTTCGAGCCGCAGGCAGGACATGCGTCGGGCACACCACGGAGATGGCGGATAACTAGGGACGCCGCCAAGTCGAGCGCATGTTCAACTGTGGTCGTCGCGGCCTCGGCGTCGTGCCACGTCGAAGCCTTGGCGTGGGTGAGCCAGTTGGAGAAGCGCCACGACTCGTCCAGCATCGTCTTGAATAGATGGCGGCGGTGCTCGTGGGTCTGCCCCCCGAGGCAAGTCGAACAGATGTAGTCCGCCCAAGCTTTGAAGTCAGCCTGCTTAGGTTTGCTGCCTTCATCGCTCTCCCAAGGCACGATCACTTGCGCCGCACTCGTGAACGCAAGCAATGCCTCACGGCAACGGACGCCGACGGCTTGGAAGTCGCTGACCTCTTGGGCGCTCACTAGAGCATCAGACGCTTCGGTCAGGTGACGGAAACATGCCGCAAGTGGCTCGACAGGAAGTTCTGATAACTTGGCCTTTTGGCTCCGGGGGATGCGCAAGCAAAGACCAACATGAAACGTAACGGCCAAGTCCATGTTCGGAAACTGTTCTTGCGAGTACAGCTTGGTCGGATTGGTGATCACCCACCAGCGATCGACGTTGGTGTGAACATCCCAAACGACATGCTGATGGCTCAGAACATTCTCGGCGTAGACTTTCTGCAAAAACTCGACAGTTAGATCAGGTGCCTGCCAGTTCATATAGTCGATGATGGCCTGTCTCTCGTCAGGCGTAGACTGCAACATGGTGGACCGACAATCCGGGATGACCGGCCCTTGCTTTAGCACGAGTCGGGGCGCGCGGCATAACGATCGCGAATATGGGCAGGCGTCGAGCCGTAGCGATTTTGCGAGCGCGTCAAGCTGGGCGAACGGCCCGAACAGAGTTCGGATGTTGTGCAATAGCTCGCTGGCGCGGCCGACTATTCCGACGATCCCGCAAGACCATCGGGGCAAATACGGCAACGCAGGCCGGCGTTCAGGCGCGCCTCCCTTTACCCCGCGCTGGCCGCTCGCGTGGTACCGCCAACCGCAAAATGGTGTGGCAGACCGGGCATTCAAACGAGCGGATGTCATACTCTTTGTTGACGGGTGCAACGCCCGTAAGCCTGCGCTCCGCATTGCAGGCAGAGCATACGGGTAACGCCATGACGTGCCCTTCCTCCCGTCGAGTAGCAGAGCAATCCTAACCGCCACTCCAAACAAGCGCGGTTAATTTTTGGAACCGTAATACCACGGTGTTCGCTACTGGCGTCGCTGCCTCATTACAACTATCGCGCCTGGCCGTCGCGGCGTGACGTAGAAACGTGCGCCGCAGCCTCGGCACTCTAGGTTTTCCGCGACATCGATGCGTGGTCCGACTACGAATTTATCAGTCCCACAATCGGGGCAGTTCTGCTGATTGAGCGCAGCGAGGATGCGAACTTGGTGCATCGAAATTCCATATGTCCGGCGAATGTCAGACCAGTAATCGCGCTGGCGGGGTTAGAACGTTCGACGTTCGCGATTACTGCTAACATGAAGGAGTAGCAAACAGGTTAAACGGGCCGGAGCGCGTCCGATAGCGGCGCATTACGCGGACGGTGATGCCGTGTTGAGAAGCTGCGAGACAGCGGTGATGAGTTGGGCCGGAGCGAACGGTTTCTGCAACAGGATGCTGTTGGGGACGCCTTCCACCGCCCATTCGTGGCCCGCGCCCGCAGTTATGTAAATGATAGGTAGCGCCGGATCGATTTCTCGGGCCTGCCGCGCGGCTGCCCAACCGCTCATTCTGCCTCTCAGACTGATATCGATAAGAAGCGCACGATAGCCGGCATTGCGGTCTTTGAACCGCGCGATCGCTTCTTCACTGGACGGCGTGATGACCGGCTCGAAGCCCCCTTCGATCAGGGCTTCCTCGACCATCTGCTGTATCTCGCTATCGCCTTCGATGACCAAGATGATCGGCTTTTCGGCCACGTGCTTTCCCCGGCGGGCAGTAATGCGAGCCATAGTATCACGTTCGTAAGGAACCATCGAGCGGGGCTGCTGTTGCCAATGTGCGTCTGTATGGACGCCCGTGACAGAGGAGCGGCCCTCTCCACGAGGTAGAGGCCGCTTCCCTTATAGGAGCCCGGAACGGCGACAGGCATCCCCGAACTGGACCCGTTCCGGGACTGAACAAGGGAAACACAGGCGGGCTTAGTCTTTTGGCCGGTCCACAGCGAACGTGAAGCTGACTTGCAGGACCGGCCCGGCGTTGTCTCTGACCTCGATTGCCATGCGCTGCGCAAGGGTACTCACGGCGCTCTGATTTACCGCATCCCTTGCCATGTCAGCGAAGGCTCGGGCAGCTTCTTCCTGGACAGCTTCAATGTCGAGGAGTTCCAGGCCTTCTTCGTCGAGGGCAATGGTCTCATCGTTTCGAACGTCGAAGTAGTAGCGGGGCATGGCCGTGACAATCCAGAACCTTCGCGGCTGTTCCTGTTCGATGGATCACAATCAGAGATAGATAACTTGCACATTGGGGCTCAAATACGCCCACAAAGCTCGACAGAGATTTTGCAAGTTCACGCAACGATCGGTCTTGCCCGGCGTCATACTTCCATGAGCGAGCACGAATTGGCTGATCATGAGCAAAAGGAACTTGAGGAGCAGGTGATGCGCTTCCGGATGATGGAGCGCGAGGTCACCGACCCGCTCGCTACCCGTCTTTTGCAAGACATCGTTGCAGAAATGGAAGCGAACCTGCGGCAGTCCGACGAATAGTTCCGGATCAGGCGAGCGCCGCTCAGCAGCAATCGGACGAGCGAACGCCATTGCTTTAAGGTTTCACCGGGTCCTACCGATTGGGAGAGGCGGCGCGGGTACGCGGGACCGCCCCATTTCAGGATATCTGCGGTTTGGGGTTTCCGGATTTGTTCGGCCGGCTAGTATTGCCAAATCCGTGAGATAGCAGGCGATGACCAATCTGGACCGAGCATGGTGGGCATGGCGGGCGCTTTCCAAGACTGAGAGGGCGCAGTTTCTAGTGCTGCTCCGCGAGGCCTATGGTCGGGAGCGAGCGGCGGCCATACAGAAGCGTGGCAGCGTGGCTCATGGCAGAGAGCTATCGGGCCTTCCGGAACTGACGCTAACCGAGGATGACCTTCGGCGGCTTTAATGGTCTATGGCGTGTACTCACAAACTCCGCGCCGCAGATCAGCGCGCGTATAAGGTCCGCTATACCTCTGATAGCGACGCGATAGCGGACCTCACAAGAGGTCCGAGTTGGCTCCGGGTTGGCAAGGGGAATCTTCACGCTGCAGCATTGGTCGGAGCAGCCATGTGTTCGGCCTTTGAGTGCGGTACCCATGACCGCTGGCCATAATGCCTTCCGCAGATCAGGTCCCGATCAAAAGCACGCATTCAAAGATGCTATGGCCCAAGAGGGTTGTCCTGATCGCCGGATCGACCGGCACTGCATTACGTGCTGTTCGTCCTCCCAACCGTTACGTCACGCCGGGGTGTTCGGCGCGATCTCGTTTACGCCGTGAGCGCGACCGGTTCCTTGTAGCCTTCGTTCCTGGCCATCATCGCCCAGGCCATCCTGGCGAGCTTGTTGGCGAGCGCGATGGCGGCGACCTTGGTCGGTCGCCGCGCCAACAGTCCCGTAAGCCAGGGCCGATGGCCGGTGCCATGGATCTTGGCGTAGCGGATCACGGCGAGCGCACCAGCCGTGAACAGGCTGCGCAAATAGCGATCACCTTGTTTGCTGATATTGCCAAGCTTGTCCTTGCCTCCGCTCGAGTTCTGCTGCATATTTCACTGATGGTGAGCAGCGATTTCGCGCGATCATGAGCGCCGAATTCAGACGATCGTGAGCAGCCCG
>NZ_JBEGDB010000042.1:0-44571 GCF_043638955.1 Bradyrhizobium sp. 31Argb
CGCGCATCCCATCTTGGCCAGCGATCATCCGATCGCATCAAACAGGCCGGACATATGGATGCAGCGATCCGATCACCTCAAAAGCTCTTGTGCCACGGGGGCCGTCCACATATGGGTCCCGGCTTTCGCCGGGACGACGCGGTGTTGTTGTGGCGGGCGGCTCATACCCATTGAACAGCGCGCGCTCGTCCTCGACCGTCTCGTAGATGTAATCCGCCACCGCGCGGATGCGGGCGAGGTCCTTGCTGTCGGCGTGCATCAACAGCCAGAAGGTGCGTGAGATCCGCACCTCGTCCGGCAGCACAGGACGCAATTCCGGATGCGCCGTTGCCATGAAATGCGGCAGCACCGCAATGCCGTAGCCGGCGATGGTCGCGTTAAGCTGCGCGATCAGATTGGCGCTGCGGAATTTGGCGGAGATCTTCGGCGAGACCTGCGGCAGATAGTCGAGCTCGGGCGTGAACAAGAGTTCATCGATATAGCCGACGAAGCGATGCGTCGGCAGATCGCTGCGCGCGGTGATCTTCGGCGCGCGGTCGAGATAGGCGGGCGCCGCGTAGAGGCCGAGGCTGTAATCGAGCAATTTGCGGCCGACGATGCGGCCTTCCTTCGGCATCGACAGGCTGATCGCGATATCGGCCTCGCGCTTCGACAGGCTGAACAATCGCGCGGTCGCCACCAACTGCAGATCGACATCGGGATACCGGTCGGTGAATTTAACCAGGCGCGAGGCCAGGAAGTGGCTGCCGAAGCCGTCGGGCGCGCCGATCCGTACCGTGCCGGTCAGATGCGCGCGCGAGCCGCCGACCGCCTCCTGGTTGGCGACGATGGTCGATTCCATCGCCTCCGCGCTGTCGGCGACGCGCTGGCCGGCTTCGGTCAGAAGGTAGCCGGTCTTGCGGCGGTCGAACAACTTCGCCGAAAGGTGATGCTCCAGCCGGTCGACACGGCGGATCACCGTGGCATGATCGACGCCGAGTTGTTTTGCCGCAGCCGACACCGATCCGCCGCGCACGATGGCGAGCACGAAGCGAAAATCATCCCAGTCGATCGCGCCGCCTTGATCCAGCATTTCCGCACATCTATGGTGCAATTTATCGGACTTGAATCCCATAAAATGCGGGTCGATAGGGTTTGTAAAGCGATCTAGGTGCGGATCAGGCGTTCGGCCGGGACCAGGGAGGTTTTCATGCGTTCAATCGGACATTTCATCGGTGGCAAGGAGGTCAAGGGCACCTCGGGCCGGACGGCCGACGTCTTCGAGCCGATGACCGGCGCCGCCAAGGTGAATGTCGGCATGGTCGGCGTCAACGTGCCGATCCCGGTGCCGATCGCCTATTACACCTTCGGCGGCTGGAAGAAGTCTGGCTTCGGCGACCTCAACCAGCACGGCCCGGATTCGATCCGCTTCTACACCAAGACCAAGACGGTCACCTCGCGCTGGCCGTCGGGCGTCAAGGAAGGTGCGGAGTTCTCGATCCCGACGATGAAGTGACCTCGCGCGAGGCGGGCGCTATGCAGTTCGCTCTGAACGAGGACCAGATAGCCATTCGCGACATGGCGCGGGCGTTTGCGGCGGAGAAGATCGCGCCGCACGCGCTGCGCTGGGACGAGGAGAAGCATTTTCCGGTCGACGTGATGCGGGAAGCGGCGGCCCTCGGCATGGGCGGCATCTACATCAAGGACGATGTCGGCGGCTCAGCGATGACGCGGTTCGACGCGGCGCTGATCTTCGAGGCGCCCGCGACCGGCTGTCCGACCGTGTCGGCTTACATCTCCATCCACAACATGGCGTCCTGGATGATCGATGCCTTCGGCAACGACGCCCAGCGACAGAAGTGGCTGCCAAAACTCTGCACCATGGAGCTGTTGGCGAGCTATTGCCTGACCGAGCCGGGCTCGGGTTCGGACGCCGCGGCGCTGCGTACCCGCGCGGTGCGCGACGGCGATCATTATGTGCTGAACGGCCAGAAGCAGTTCATCTCGGGCGCCGGCGGCGGCGATCTCTATGTGGTGATGGTCCGCACCGGCGGCGACGGCCCCGGCGGCATCTCGACATTGGTCATTCCCGCCGACACGTCCGGCCTCTCGCTCGGCACCAATGAGCGCAAGATGGGCTGGAATGCGCAGCCGACCCGCGCGGTGATCTTCGAGAACGCGCGCGTGCCGGTCGAGAACCGGCTCGGCGAGGAGGGCATCGGCTTCAAGATCGCGATGGCCGGGCTCGACGGCGGCCGGCTCAACATCGCCGCGTGTTCGCTCGGCGGCGCGCAGAGTGCGCTCGACAAGGCGCTCGCCTATATGAAGGACCGCAAGGCCTTCGGAAAGCGGCTCGATGAATTCCAGGCGCTGCAGTTCCGCGTCGCCGACATGGCGACTGAGCTGGAGGCCGCGCGCACCTTCCTTTGGCGCGCCGCCGCCGCGCTCGACCGTAGGGATCCCGAGGCGACCAAGCTTTGCGCGATGGCAAAGCGCTTCGGCACCGATGTCGGTTTTGAAGTCGCCAACCAGGCGCTGCAGCTCCACGGAGGCTACGGTTACCTCAGCGAATATGGCGTCGAGAAAATCGTGCGCGATTTGCGCGTGCACCAGATCCTGGAAGGAACCAACGAGATCATGCGGCTGATCGTGGCGCGGAAGTTGATTGAGGGAGCGCGATGACGGCTGCCGTGCAGGATGAAGGCGACCTGATCGTTCGCCGCGAAGGGGCGGCGGGCGTGATCCGCCTCAACCGTCCCAAGGCGATCAATGCCATGACGCTGGAGATGTCTGAGGGCATCGACGCGGCGCTGGACCAGTTCGAGGCCGATCATGCTGTTGCCGTCGTGCTGCTGGAAGGCGCCGGCGAACGCGGCCTCTGCGCTGGAGGCGACATCCGCGGGCTCTATGAGAGCTCCAAGGCGGGAGACGATCTCGGCAAGCGGTTCTGGCGCCAGGAATACATCATGAACGCGCGGATCGCGAAATATCCGAAGCCATACGTGGCGTTCATGGATGGTTTGGTGATGGGCGGCGGCGTCGGCCTGTCCGGCCACGGTTCGCACCGTGTCGTCACCGAGCGCACGAAACTGGCGATGCCCGAAGTGGGCCTCGGCTTTTTTCCTGACGTCGGCGGCACTTGGCTGTTGTCGCGTTCACCGGGCGAAGTCGGCGCTTACTTTGGCCTGACCGGGCAGACCATGAACGGGCCCGATGCGATCTATGCGAAATTCGCCGACGCCGAGGTGCCGTCGTCGAAATTGCCCGAATTGCGCGCGGCGCTGACGAAGGTCGGCGCCGGTGTGACACACGCCGAGGTCAGGAAACTGATCGACGGCTTTGCGACCGGCGAGACATCAGGTCCTGCCGCGGCGATGCAGCCCAGGATCGATTCCTGGTTCGCGCATGATCGCATGGAAAACATCATCGCATCGCTGCAGCGCGACGGCTCGGAGTTCGCGCTGTCGACGTTGAAGGTGCTGAACGAGAAGTCGCCGCGCGGCATGGTGGTGACGCTGAAGCTGTTGCGGCTGGCACGCACGTCGTCCTCGCTGGAGGAATGCCTGGTGCGGGAATATCGCGCCGCGCTCGCGGTGTTCGCCAGCGACGATTTTCGCGAGGGCGTGCGCGCCGCCGTGATCGACAAGGACCGCAATCCGAAATGGTCGCCGCCGCGGGTCGAGGACGTGACCGCGGAGATGCTGGCGCCATACTTCGCCGAGATCGGCGCCGACGAATTGACATTCGAAAAATAGAAGACAGGACGGGGAGGACATCGAGATGGCAACGATCGCATTCATTGGCCTTGGCAACATGGGCGGCCCGATGGCTGCCAATCTGGTAAAAGCCGGCCACAAGGTGACGGCGTTCGACCTGGTGGCGGCGTCGCGCGATCAGGCGAAGGGTGATGGCGCTGCGATCGCAGAGAGCAGCGTCGCCGCGGTGAAGGGTGCCGACATCGTCATCACCATGCTGCCGGCCGGCAAGCACGTGCTGTCGGTGTGGAACGAGGTCCTGCCTGCGGTGACCAAGGGGGCGCTCATCATCGACAGCTCGACCATCGATGTCGAAAGCGCCAGACAAGCGCATGCGCTTGCGGCGAAGTATGGGGTGTTGTCGGTAGATGCGCCGGTCTCCGGCGGCACTGGCGGCGCCAAGGCGGCGACGCTCACCTTCATGTGCGGCGGCGAGGAGAAGGCGTTCGCCGCGGCCAAGCCCGTGCTCGAGAACATGGGCAAGAAGATCGTGCATTGTGGCGGCCCCGGCGCAGGGCAGGCGGCCAAGATCTGCAACAACATGATCCTCGGCATTTCCATGATCGGCGTCGGCGAAGCGTTTGTGCTGGCGGAGAAGCTCGGGCTCTCGCATCAGGCGCTGTTCGACGTCGCCTCGACGTCGTCAGGCCAGTGCTGGGCGATCACGAGCTATTGCCCCGTGCCGGGCCCGGTTCCGACCTCGCCCGCCAATAACGGCTACAAGCCCGGCTTCGCCGCGAACCTGATGGTGAAGGATCTGACGCTCGCGCAGGACGCCGCCAACACCGCCGGTGCGGTCACGCCGCTCGGCAAGCATGCCCAGGAAATCTATAAGGCGTTCGATGCCTCTGGTAACGGCGGGGTCGACTTTTCCGGAATTATCCAGCACGTTAGGGCGCTCGCCGGAAAATAACTTTGCTCGTAGCCCGGATGGAGCGAAGCGAAATCCGGGACAGCTTCGTCCACTGGCGCGACCGGCCCCGGATTGCGCTTCGCTCCATCCGGGCTACGGTCTAGCGACCACGAGGGCGCGGAGGGAATGACCTGATGACGACCTTTCAGGAAACGCGCGCGTTTCTGCTTCAGCACCGCACAGACTATGAGACCGCGGTAAAGAGCTTCCGCTGGCCCGATCCGGTGCCCTTCAACTGGACGCTGGACTGGTTCGATGCGGAGCTCGCGCAAAATCCTGACAGCCGCGACCGCGCGGCGTTGTGGATCGTCGATGCCGGCAGCGACCGTGAGACGAAGCTCTCCTTCGCCACGCTGTCGCGCCGCTCCAATCAGGTTGCGAATTTCCTGCGCGCGCAAGGATTGAAGCGCGGCGATCATCTGCTGCTTCTGCTCGGCAATGTCGTGCCGCTGTGGGAGACCATGCTGGCCGCGATGAAGCTCGGCGTCGTCGTGATCCCTGCGACCACGCTGCTGACGTCAGACGAATTGCGCGACCGGCTCGACCGCGGCAAGGCGAGGGCGGTAATCGCAACGCAGGATCAGGTCGGGAAGTTTGCCGATCTCGGCAGCGACAAGCTCGTGCGCATCGTGGTCGGCGCGACGTCGCAGCAAAACGGCTGGCTGCCGTTCGAGCGGGCGGCGGATGCGTCGGAAACCTTCACGCCTGACGGACCGACCAAGGCCGACGATCCGATGCTGCTCTATTTCACTTCGGGCACCACGGCCAAGCCAAAGCTGGTGCGGCACAGCCAGCGCAGCTATCCGGTCGGTCATCTCTCGACCATGTACTGGATCGGCCTGCAGCCGGGCGACGTACATCTCAATATCTCTTCGCCCGGCTGGGCCAAGCACGCCTGGAGCTGCTTCTTCGCGCCCTGGAATGCCGGCGCGACCGTGTTCGTGGTCAACCAGCCGCGCTTCGACGCCAAGTCGCTGCTTTCAACCATCGGCCGCTGCGGCGTCACTACGCTCTGCGCGCCGCCGACGGTGTGGCGCCTGTTCATCCAGGAGAAGCTGTCGAGCTTCAAGGTGTCGCTCCGCGAAGTCTGCGGCGCCGGCGAGCCACTCAACCCTGAGGTGATCGATCAGGTGCAGGCGGCATGGGGCCTGACCATTCGCGACGGCTATGGGCAGACCGAGACCACTGCGCTTGCCGGCAATTCGCCGGGCCAGAAGGTCAAGATCGGCTCGATGGGCCGGCCGCTGCCCGGCTATCGCGTCGAGATCACCGATCTCGACGGCAATCCGACCCGGGAAGGCGAGGTCTCACTGGTACTCGGTGCCGACAGGCCCGCCGGCTTGATGCAGGGCTATCAGGGCGATGACGGCAAGCTCTCGGGCGCCGACGGCGCGATCTATCGTAGCGGCGATGTCGTGTTCAGCGACGAGGAGGGGTATTTGACCTTCGTCGGCCGCACCGACGACGTGTTCAAGTCATCCGATTACCGCATCAGCCCGTTCGAACTAGAGAGCGTTCTGCTCGAGCATGAGGCGGTCGCGGAAGCCGCCGTCGTGCCGAGCCCCGATCCAATTCGGCTCGCGATCCCGAAGGCCTATGTGCTGCTGGCCGCAGGCGTCGAGCGCACGCCGGAGACGGCGCTGTCGATCTTTGGGCATCTGCACACGCGCCTCGCGCCGTTCAAGCGCATCCGCAAGATCGAGCTCGTCACCGAGCTGCCCAAGACCATCTCCGGAAAAATCCGCCGCGTGCAGTTGCGCCGGCTCGAACATGAGGATAATCGCGAGGACAGTTTGCGTGGCGTCGAGTTCCGCGAGGAAGAATTCCCGGAGCTGCAGCGGGTGCGCAATCCGGGATCGGAGAATTAGCGAATGAACGAAGTCTGGACGAAGCCGCCCGTGTCGCTGGAAACGTATCAGGGCATGGTCGGCAAAGAGATCGGCGTGTCCGCCTGGCACCTAATCGATCAGCAGCGGATCGACACCTATGCGGACGTGATCGAAGATCACCAGTTCATCCATGTCGATCCCGAGCGCGCGAAGGAAACCGCGTTCGGCACCACGATCGCGCACGGTTTCCTGACGATGTCGCTGCTCAGCATCATGTCGTATCAGGTGATGCCGGTGATCCAGGGCACGACGATGGGCGTCAACTACGGCTTCGACAAGCTGCGCTTCATCTCGCCGGTGCGCTCCGGCAAGCGCGTCCGAGGCCGTTTCGTACTTGCCGAGGCCAAGCTGCGCAAGCCGACCGAGCTGGCGTCGCGCACCAATGTCACCGTCGAGATCGAGGGCGAAGAGAAGCCGGCGCTGGTCGCCGACTGGCTCGCCCTGATCTACTTCGCCTAGAACTCCGGCCGTCATGGCCGGGCTTGACCCGGCCATCCATCGCTGCTCAAAACGCTCTGATTTTTGATGGATGCCCGGGTCAAGCCCGGGCATGACAAACCGGGAACACACTTCATGACAATCAGGTTTGACGGACGCGTCGCCATCGTCACCGGCGCCGGCAATGGTCTCGGACGGGCGCACGCGCTGGGGCTCGCGAGCCGCGGCGCCAAGGTCGTCGTCAACGATTTCGGCGGCGCGCGCGACGGCACCGGCGCCTCGCTGTCGCCGGCGGAGACCGTGGTCGAGGAAATCCGGAAAGCCGGCGGCACCGCGATGGCCGATGGCGCCGACGTCTCGAATTTCGAGCAAGTCACGGCGATGATCGAGCGCGCGACCAAGGAGTGGGGCAGCGTCGACCTTTGCGCCAATGCCGGCATCCTGCGCGACAAGTCGTTCGGCAAGCTCGAGGTCGCGGACTTCCAGAAGGTGCTGGACGTCCATCTCGTCGGCACCTTCTATTGCTGCAAGGCGGCGTGGGCCGGCATGCGCGACCGCAACTACGGCCGCATCGTGCTGACCACCTCGTCCTCGGGTCTGTTCGGCAATTTCGGCCAGGCCAATTACGGCGCCGCCAAGGCCGGCATGGTCGGGCTGATGAACGTGCTCGCCGAGGAAGGCCGCAAGAACAACATCCGCGTCAACACCATTTCGCCGACGGCCGCGACCCGCATGACCGAAGAGCTGCTGCCGCCGCAGGCGCTCGCGCTGATGAAGCCGGAAGCGATCACGCCGGCAGTGGAATATATGCTGAGCGAGGATGCGCCGACCCGCACCATCATGGGCGCCGGCGCCGGCTCGTTTGCGGTGATCAAGATCCTGGAGACCGAAGGCATCAACCTGCCGCCCTCCGAATGGACGCCCGACGCCATCGCCGCGCATTTCGCTGAGATCAGCGACATGTCGAAGGCTAGGGCGTTGCAGGGCGCATTCGAGCAGACGCAGAAGTACGTCGCCCAGGCGGCGGCCAGAGCAGGGATCAAGCTTTAGGCCGTCGTTCCGGGGCGATGCGCAGCATCGAACCCGGAACCTCGAGATTCCGGGTTCGCTCGCTGACGCGAGCGCCCCGGAATGACGAGTTCTAAACTCACGCCATGCCTGCAGACCAAGCAAACATCGCCGTCGTCGGCGCCGGTCCCGCCGGCCTGATGGCGGCCGAGGTGTTGGCGCAGGCCGGCGCGCAGGTTGCGATCTATGACGCGATGCCGTCGGCCGGCCGCAAATTCCTGATGGCCGGCCGTGGCGGGCTCAATCTCACCCACAGCGAGCCGCTGCCAAAATTCCTCGCGCGCTATCGCGAGGCGATGTCGCATCTTGAGGCCGCCATCGAAACGTTCCCGCCGCAAGCGTTGCGCGACTGGTGCGAGGCGCTGGGTCAGCCGACCTTCGTCGGTTCCAGCGGCCGAGTCTTCCCGAAAGCGTTCAAGGCCTCGCCGCTGCTGCGCGCCTGGCTGCGCCGGCTCGACGGCGTCGGCGTGCGGCTCTTGCTACGGCATCGCTGGACCGGGTGGGACAATGACGGCCGCCTGCTGTTTCAAACGCCGGAAGGACAACGCGCGGTCAAAGCCCGCGCCACCATCCTGGCGCTCGGCGGCGCGAGCTGGCCGCGACTCGGATCTGACGGATTATGGGTGGATGTGCTCGCGGCGAGAGGCGTGAAGATCTCGCCCCTGCGGCCGGCCAATTCCGGCTTCACTGTTGCCTGGTCGGATATCTTCCGCGATCGCTTCGAGGGCCAGCCGCTTAAAGGCGTCGCGCTGAGTTTTGGCGGGCAGCAACTGCGCGGCGAAGCGATCGTTACCCGCACTGGCATCGAGGGCGGCGCCATCTATGCGCTATCGGCCGATTTGCGCGAGGCGATTCTCCACGACGGCGAGGCAACGCTCCATATCGCTTTGCGGCCCGATCTCGCGATCGATGAGCTCACCACGAAGCTATCGATGCCGAAAGGCAAGCAATCCTTCTCGAACTTCTTGCGCAAAGCCCTGAATCTCGCGCCCATCGCCGTCGGCTTGTTGCAGGAGGTGGCAAAAACCTCAGGCCTGTCTCTGCCGTCGCAGTGTCCCGCCGATCTCGCCCGCCTCATCAACGCCGTACCCCTGCGTCTCACCGCCATCGCGCCGATCGCCCGCGCGATCTCCACCGCCGGCGGCATTGCATTCGACGAACTCGACGACAACTTCATGCTTCGCCGTTTGCCCGGCATCTTCGCCGCGGGCGAAATGCTCGACTGGGAAGCCCCGACCGGCGGCTATCTATTGCAGGCGTCGTTTGCGACCGGTGTCGCCGCGGGGCAGGGCGTGCTGAAGTGGCTCGACGCGTAGGGTGGGCAAAGCGAAGCGTGCCCACCTTCTCTTGTACCGACCGTGAATGGTGGGCACGCTACGCTTTGCCCACCCTACAAGGCTAACGCTTCACGGATGGCTATGTGCCGTTTGTCCGGCGGCAAATCCTCAACAGCCGGCATACATCGCTCAATATAAAATGAAAGAGAATCTTTCAGCTTCGCATATTCCAATTCAGGGTCATCTTGCATCCCAACCATCCGTCACTGCCCGCGAGCCCTAGGCGCCGGCTGTGGTCAACTATGGTCCGGTGAAAACCGGTTCTACCGTGAGAACTTTTAGTTTCCGGTCTTCGTCCAACTGAATTTTTGTCGATGCGTCCTTCTGGATCAGAAATCCACCGCCCCAAATGAAATGTATCATCGCATAGACTTCATTGATGTCCTTGATATAGCTATGTTCAATCCTATTCTCCGTGAAATATCTGTCTATTTCCGAAAGTGGTGTTCCGCGGGGCAAATCTATCGTCACCCTCTCGGTGATCTGTTTGAGAGTGAGCCAGTTGTTGAGCCTGTCTGCACGCAAGAACACAACCAGCCCCCAAATGGTACATATGAAAAATATCAATCCGACCGCGGCAACAACTGGTTGGCTGGCTGCAGCGAGCAATCTCTTCATGAGTATGTCTTCGGGATGATTGCTGAACGAGCGTCTTTTTGAAAATACTACCGAGAATTGTATATCTCTTTCGTCCCGCTTAAACAACACCGTCGCTTCAGTACCGCAACGTGTCCCGATCCGGGGGCGCCTCGGATTGTGAGTACAGACCCTAGTTTTCAGTCGGCTTAGCTCAACAGGTAGAGCGCCCGCATCGTAGGTGGGCGGTTGTTGGTCCAACTCCGGCAGCCGGCTCCAAATCAATGCGGGCTGGAGCAGGGGTAACTCGCGGGCTCATAACCGTGAGATCGCCGGTTCGCGGACCCTTGAGGCGGCCCGCGTGGTTCGTCGTGGTCCTTCTGGCTCTGATCTTTATTACGACGCTCTCGAAGAGCTAGCCCACGCTAGTTGCACATAGCCTCGCAATCGCAGCCGAAGGCGCTGTACGACGTCCAGATTTCTTGCGCAGCGCGGCACAGTTTTAACTGCCATCAGTTCGACGGTTGTGCTCTCCTTGGCAGCGCGACCTCTCCTTGACCACTCAGCCCCCAGCCCCGGTCGGCGGAGAGGAAGCGCGCCCCGGCGTTGATCCCCACGATCGCGCCGGGGCACGATCGCGCTGGTCGCCTTGTTCATGAGTTGAGCTGGAGTGGCAGCCATGGTGCAGAACCTCGTAGCCGGATTGGTCGTAGTGGCTTTGATTGTCATGGGCGTGCTTGCCTACGCCCAGAAACATGAAGGGTGCTTGCACGGGCACTCGCTTCAAACCTTCAAGCCCTGTGGATCAGTCAGCGCTGAAATGTAGCGCTGGCCGCGATGCTACCAATGCTTGTCGATTAGCACGAGCCACTTTGCTCGATTGAGAGAGAAAACGAGCGCCCGCCTACAATGCGGGCGTTCGGATAGCTCATCAGGGCCGACGCCTAAATCCCATTCGGCGTGCAGGCCATCAGCAGCTTGGCCGATTCGAGAAGCTGATGTTGGCTTGAGCCTTTGATTATCCGGCTTAGGTTCGGCAGCACAAAGACGATTTCGTCATCGTCTTGCATGGCATAGTGATTATCGTGCTCTTCTTCGGTGATGATGACGGCACGCCTCAGTGCCATGCCGGTTTCTCGATTAATCAGTTCTGTAGCCTCAGCCACGGCCTGTTTCGTCGGAATGTTGCTGTCGGGGGGGTCCCGGTCCAATATGTGTCCACGGTTGTTCCACACCTCAACGATCACTCTCGGAAGGTCGGTGTCGGGGTAGGAAAGAGTTGGCTGTGTGATGTCTCTATCTTCAGTGCCCCGAGCTGTCTTCACTTTCCTGATGATGGCCACGGTCAATTCCTCCCTAATGAAAAGCATTTTGCAGTAGGGCGCTACTCAGTCGTAGCAATTTATGCCTGCAAGCTAGCGTTGTACATGCGCCAGATTAGCGCGTGAACTAGACAGCGCCTCTGTCATATAGGCGCTGCGGTCGACCGGATGTTCTCCATCGGCTTTTCGTCGCAGACACGCGGAGTGCTGGTTCGTGAGTTGAGGTCGACCAGCGTATCCTGACAGATTCAGGCAAAGATCCAGCTAGCGCAGCTTGCCGCGCGCGGCGACCGGCAGTGTGCCGATGATCTCCTCGCCGCGCACCATTACCACTTCGTCCATCATGTTGACGACGACGCAGACGTGATTGGGCACGATGCGGACGACGTCGCCGACATTGGGCCGCGTGTTGCTGCGGGAGAGATCGAGAAAGCCGTGCTCCTCGGCAAAGCGCGCGATCTTGGCCTCGGGATGTTCGAGGATCAGCCCGTGGCCTTCGAGCCCGCCGGTGTCCGTGGTCAGCGTCTTCGAGCCGGCATCGAGGATGCCGCGATCGGTAGCGGCGCGGCTCACCACCGTCGAATAGATGTGCAGCGCGCAGTCGTCCCAGGTGGCGACGCCGGCGGCGACCTGCATGCGGTCGTTGTAGATGTAGGTGCCGAAGCGATGCTCGGTCGCACCTTTCAGCTTGCCGAGATTCTTCAGGTTCGGCGTGCCGCCGGTGGACACGATGGCCGCGTCAAGGCCGTGCGCGCGCACGCCGGCCAGCGCCTCGTCGAAGAACTTCTGCGCATCCGCCCAGCCGGTTTCGGTCGGATACAGCATGAAGCCGGCAAATTGCAGCCCCTTGCTGCCGGCGATCTCCCGCGCCAACGCGACCGCCTCAGTCGGCGTCTCGACGCCGGCGCGCTTGCGTCCGGTGTCGCATTCGACCACGACTGACAGCGTGCGGCCCGAGGCAGCCGCGGCCTTCGGGAGGTCGGCGACAACAACCGAATTGTCGGCCGCCACGGTGACGTTTGCCTTGCCCTGCAGCGCGCCGAGCCGCGCCATTTTCTCGTCGCCGAGCAAATTGTAGCTGATCAGGATGTCGGAGATCCCGGCATCCGCCATGATCTCGGCCTCGCCGAGCTTCTGGCAGGTGATGCCCTTGGCGCCGGCCGCGATCTGCATCTGCGCCAGCATCGGGTTCTTGTGCGTCTTGATGTGCGGACGATGCGCCACGCCCGCGGCATCGCACGCCGCCTGGATGCGCGCGATGTTGCGCTCGACGCGGTCCATGTCGATCACGGCGCAGGGCGTGCCATGTTCACGGGCGATCTTTGCGGCGAGGGGAGAGGTCATGGATTATGCCTGTTCAATTTCTTCGCGGAGTACTTCAAGCTCGAGCCAGCGGTCCTCTGCTGCCGAAAGCTCCTGCTGCGCCTTGGCGATCGCGGCGGAGGCGTCGTCGAATGTCTTGCGATCCTTCGCGTAGAGGTTCGGATCGTCAAGCAGCTTCTGCTGCTTCGCGATTTCCGCATGCAGCTTCTCGATTGTCTTCGGCAGCGTCTCCAGCGCATGCTTTTCGTTGAAACTCAGCCGCCTTTTTGGTGCGGCCGTCGGCGCCGCAGCCTTCGCTTCCTTTTTCTCCTCGACAACCGCCGTCTTCACCGCCTCGCGCTTCAAATCCGCGCCGCGCTGCGCCAGCATGTCGGTGTAGCCGCCGGCATATTCGATCCAGCGGCCATTGCCCTCGGGCACGATCACCGACGTCACCACGCGATCGAGGAAATCGCGATCGTGGCTGATCAGGATCACCGTGCCCTCGTAGTCGCCGAGCATCTCCTCGAGCACGTCGAGGGTGTCGAGATCGAGGTCGTTGGTCGGTTCGTCCAGCACCAGGAGGTTCGATGGCTTCGCCAGTGCGCGCGCCAGCATCAGCCGGCCGCGCTCGCCACCGGACAGCACCTCCAGCGGCGTGCGGATCTGCTCCTGCGAGAACAGGAAATCCTTCATGTAGCTGACGACATGTTTCGGCTTGCCGCCGACCATCACATGGTCGCCACGGCCGCCGGTCAGGGCTTCCGACAGCGTCGATTTCGGGTCGAGGCTTTCGCGGTGCTGATCCAGCGTCGCCATCTCCAGGTTGACGCCGAGCCGCACACTGCCGCTGTCGGGCGCTTCCGCGCCGGTCAACAGGTTGACGAGCGTGGTCTTGCCGGCGCCGTTCGGGCCGACCACGCCGATGTGGTCGCCGCGCTGGATGCGGATCGAGAAATCCTCCACGATCCTGCGGTCACCGAATGCCTTGGCGATGTTCTTCGCCTCGATCACCAGCCGTCCGGATTTCTCTGCCTCCGCAGCAGCGAGATTGGCGCTGCCCGCAGTGCCGCGATAATTCCGCCGCTGCGAACGCAGCGCATGCAGATTGGCAAGCCGCTTGACGTTGCGCTTGCGCCGTCCCGAGACGCCGTAGCGCAGCCAGTGCTCCTCGTTGACGATCTTGCGGTCGAGCTTGTGCTGATCGCGCTCTTCTTCCGCCAGCACCTCGTCGCGCCAGGCCTCGAACGCACCGAAGCCGCGGTCGATCTGCCGGATCTCGCCGCGGTCGAGCCAGGCGGTCGCGCGCGACAGATTCGTGAGGAAGCGGCGGTCGTGGCTGATCAGGACCAGCGCGCTGCGCCGGCTCTGCAATTCGCTCTCCAGCCATTCGATGGTCGGCAGATCGAGGTGGTTGGTCGGCTCGTCCAGCAGCAGGATGTCGGGCGAGGGCGCCAGCACCCGCGCCAGCGCCGCGCGGCGTGCTTCGCCGCCGGAGAGATGGGCGGGATCTTCGTCGCCGTGCAGTCCGAGCTGCTCGATCAGATAACGCGCCTGATAATGGTCATCGCCCGGCCCGAGCCCGGCTTCCACATAGGCGAGCGTGGTGGCGTGATCGCCAAAATCCGGCTCCTGCGGCAGATAGCGGATGGTCGCGCCCGGCTGCACGAAACGGCTGCCGGCGTCAGGCTCGACAAGTCCGGCCGCGATCTTGAGCAGCGTCGATTTGCCGGAGCCGTTGCGTCCGATCAGGCACACGCGCTCTTCGGCCGACACCGACAACTCGACCCCCGTCAATAGCGGCGTGCCGCCGAACGTCAGCCTGATGTCCTTGAGTTGGATGAGAGGAGGCGCCATCAACCTTGTCCCGTTGCGGTCTGTTCAGCGCGGCGGCGCTGGATGCGGCGGATCGCGGTGTCGAGCGCCGAGAGGAATGCCGAGCGGTCGCGCGGCGAGAATGATCGTGGCCCGCCGGTGACCTCGCCCGACGAGCGCAGGTCGGTCATCAAATTGCGCATCGCCAGTGTCATGCCGATCGATTGCTCCGTGAACGGTTTGCCGTTCGGAGCAATCACGTCCGCGCCCGCCTTCACGCAGCGGCTTGCCAGCGGAATGTCGGCGGTGATGACGATGTCGCCATCTCCGGCGCGCTCGGCGATCCAGTTATCAGCAGCATCCATGCCGGAACCGGCGGCGACGCGTTCGATCAGCGGGTCCTGCGGCACACGGATGAAATTGCCCGCGACCACGCTGACGGGCAGCCCGTGGCGGAGCGCGACACGATAGATCTCGTCCTTCATCGGACAGGCGTCGGCATCGACATAGATGCGGGTGGGGTTTTCAGTTGGCATCACGGCTTGGCGGTTCATTCGTGGGCCGCATGTAACCCATCGGGCGGAAAATTGCGAGGCCGCCCGCAGGCTTGCCACGGACGGTTGATGGCGTACGATCCTGTCAGAAAATAACTGAAATAAGGGGAACCCCATGAGCAATCCTCAAACCCACCGCGTCTCGGCCTATAACACCTCGAAAGAGTCCGAGAACAAGATCCATGACGACACGGTAGCGCGGCGGTACGGCTTCTCGGGCGGGCTGGTCCCCGGCGTCGACGTGATGGCCTATATGATGCACCTGCCGGTTGCGAAATGGGGCCGCGATTTCCTCGAGCGCGGCCTGATCGACGCGCGTTTCGTTAAGCCGGTCTATGACGGCGAACAGGCCAAGGTGAGGGGCGAGGAGCGCGACGGCGCGCTGGCGATCGAGGTGTTCAGCCGCGGAGAGCTTTGCGCCACCGGCAGCGCGTCGCTACCGACTGCGGCGCCCGCTGTTTCGATCAAGGATTACACCGAGGTCCCCGCGGTCGCCGAGCGCAAGCCGGTGAACGCATCATCCTACGAAGTCGGCAAATGGCTCGGCACCCGCCCGTACGTCTGGGCCGGGGACGCCGCGACGGGATATCTCGCCGATATCAGGGAGACGGACACGATCTACACGCGCGAAAATCTCGGCCATCCCGGCATGCTGCAGAAAGTGATGAACAAGTTGCTCGTCGACAACGCCATCCTCGGCCCCTGGATTCACGTCGGCAGCCGGATGCAGCTCCTCTCGGCCGCGAAGACCGGCGACGAGCTGACGGCCCGCGCGCGCGTCACCGCCAATTACGACAAGAAGGGCCACCGCTTCGTCGAACTCGACGCGATCGTGGTCGCCAACGGCACCACGCCGCTCGCGCATTGCTGGCACATCGCGATCTACCAGCCACGCGAGCAAGCCGCGGCGTAGCCTCTTCGCCTCTCTCTACGGGAGATCCATAGCCCGGGTGGAGCGCAGCGTAACCCGGGGCCGCTCGCCAACGCTGATGCAGAAGTCCCGGGTTGCGCTGCGCTCCACCCGGGCTACGAGCTCCCTTCGCCTCTCCTCGGCGGGCGGCCTACGCCGCCTCCGCCTTCTTCGCGTCCTGGATCGCGCGCCACACTTTTTCCGGCGTCAACGGCATGTTGATGTGCTTGATGCCGTATTCCGACAGCGCATCGACCACCGCATTCACCACCGTCGCGAGGCTGCCGGCGCATCCCGCTTCGCCGCAGCCTTTGGTGCCGAGCGGATTCGACTTTGCCGGCGAGGGGTGATCGCCGACTGCCATGGGCGGAATGTCCTCGGCGCGCGGCAGCGCATAATCCATGAACGAGCCGGTGATCGGCTGGCCGGAGGCATCGTAATTGACCTCTTCCATCAGCGCCTGGCCGATGCCCTGCGCGACGCCGCCGTGCAACTGTCCCGCGACGATCATCGGATTGACGATGGTGCCGAAATCGTTGACGCCGGTGTAGCGCACGATCCTGATCACGCCGGTGTCCGGGTCGATCTCGACCTCCGCGACATGGCAGCCATTGGGGAAGGTCGACGGCGTCTCCTTGGTGGCGTGGTCGACGTCAAGCGTATCGGGCCCGCCCTCGGCAATCTGGCCCTCGCGCATCCGCTGCGCGAGCTCCATGATGCCGATCGAGCGATCGGTGCCGGCGATGGTGAAGCGGCCATCGGCGAATTCGATGTCGGTTTCGGAGGCTTCCATCACATGCCCGGCCGCTTTCTTGCCCTTCTCGACGACGAGCGCGGAAGCCTCGACGATGGCCTGGCCGGTCGCGGTGATCGAGCGCGAGCCGCCGGTGCCGTTGCCGAACCGCACGAGATCGCTGTCGCCCTGTTCCAGCTTGATCTTGTCGAAGGGCACGCCGAGCTGGTCGGACAGCACCTGTGCGAATGGCGTCGCATGGCCCTGGCCGTAATCGAGCGTGCCGGTGGTCAGCGTCACCGATCCGTCCGGATCGAAGGTGATCTTGCCGAGTTCGCCGCTTGGCGGCGCGGTGACCTCGAGATAGGAGCCGACCGCGATGCCGCGTAGCTTGCCGTCCTTCTTGCTCTCCCGCTTGCGCTTGCTGAAATTCTCGTAGTCCGAAATCTCCAGCGCCTTCTCGAACACGCCCTGGAAATCGCCGCTGTCATAGGTGACGCCGGACGCAGCCGGGAAGGGCAGTTGTGACGGCTTGATGAAATTGCGCTTCCGCAAGGTCAGCCGGTTGATGCCCATCTCGTCGGCGGCCTTATCGATCAGCCGCTCCATGTAGTAATTGGCCTCGGGCCGGCCGGCCCCGCGATAGGCGCCCATCAGCGTGGTGTTGGTCAGCACCGTCTTGATGTCGACGCCGAGCAGCGGCGTGCGATAGACGCTTGCGAGGTTCTTGCCGGTGTTGAGCGACAGCGGCCCCGGCGCCACGCCGGTGATGTAGGCGCCGAGATTGCCGTAGCCGGAAAGCCGCACCGCCAGGAACTTGCCGTCGGCATCGAGCGCGAGCTCGGCATGGATGAGCTGGGCGCGGCCCTGGCTGTCCGACAGGAAGCTGGTCGAGCGCTCGTCGGTCCATTTCACCGGACGCCCGAGCTCCTTCGCCGCATGCGCGATGCAGGTATATTCGGGATAGTTGAGGTTCTTCATGCCGAAGGAGCCGCCGACATTGGCGGTCAGGATCCGCACCTTCTCCGGCGGCACGTTGAGGATTTTTGCCAGTGTCACCTTGTTGCCGGAAACGCCCTGCGTCGGCACCTGCAGCGTATAGCGCTCGGTCGTCTTGTCGTAGGCAGCAAGCGCCACGCGCGGCTCCATCGAGACAACAGCGACGCGGGTGTTGACGATGTCAAGCTTGGTCACATGCGCGGCGCCGGCGAAGGCGGCATTGATTTTGTCGGTGTCGCCATAGTGGTAGTCGAGCGCGACATTGTTCGGGATGTGGTCGTAGAGCTGCGGCGCGCCAGGCTCGGCGGCCTCGGCGGCATCCGTCACCGCCGGCAGCGATTCGATATCGAGCTCGACGGCTTCGGCCGCATCGCGCGCCTGCGCCGCCGTTTCCGCCACCACGAAGGCGACGGGGTCGCCGACGAAGCGGACCTTGTCGGTCGGCAGCGGCAGGCGGTTGGTCTGCAGCAGTGGGGAGCCATCCCGGCTTTTCAGCGGCATGCCACAGGTGAAGGGGTTGTAGTTGGCGGCCGCGAGGTCGGCGCCGGTCCACACCCCGAGCACGCCCGGCATCGCCCGGGCCGCCGAGGTGTCGATCCCCTTGATGACGCCGTGGGCGTGGGAGGAGCGCACCATCCAGCAATAGGCCTGGCCGGGCAGGGCGAAATCGTCGGTGTATTTGCCCTTGCCGCGCACCAGCGTGTCGTCCTCCTTGCGGCGGACCGGTTGCCCGACACCGTATTTTTGCAGTGCGATGGCATTTTCGAGGGCGGCGGGAGATGTGTGATCTTGCATGGTAAATAACCTGAAATGCCGCGATTTGGAGCAATTCCGCGGAGTTTCGACCAGATAACGTAGGGTGAGTTCAGCGACAACGCCCGATTAGGCATGTCGCGTGTGATGATTTGTTGCGTAGGCCTTTGGCGCTGCTAAAGTTTCCGTGAAGGGAAATTCTTCGGCGGGCGCCTGCGCCGGCGGAAAGACAGTGTTGATGAAGGATGACACGCGGCCTTGCGTCGGCCTTGCGGCCCGCGAGAGCCCGTCAGGGTTGGCTACGGCGGCCGTCGAAAGCGGCGTCTACGCTGCGCTCGACCTTGGCACCAACAATTGCAGGCTCCTGATCGCCTGTCCCACCGGGGACGGGTTCCGCGTGGTCGACTCCTTTTCGCGAATCATCCGGCTTGGCGAGGGCATTTCGGCGACCGGTTCCATCAGCGACGCCGCGATCGAGCGCGCGATCGCCGCGCTCTCGATCTGCAGCGACAAGATCCGGTACCGCAGGGCCCGCCGGCTGCGGCTGATAGCGACCGAGGCCTGCCGTGCCGCCGCCAACGCCGACAGTTTCCGCGCCCGCGTCGCCGCGGAGACCGGCATCAAGCTCGAGGTGATCGACCGCGAGACCGAGGCGACGCTGGCCGTGATCGGCTGCTCGCCGCTGCTCGACCCAAGGGGCCGCGGCGCGATCCTGTTCGATATCGGCGGCGGCTCGACCGAATTGGTGCGGATCGAGCGCGATCCGGCAAGGCCGGATGCAGCGCCCTGGATCAAGTCCTGGATGTCGATCCCGTTCGGCGTGGTCAGCCTTGCCGAGCAATTCGGCGGTCGCGATGTCACAAAAGAGTTGTATTTGCGGATGGTCGCCGAGGTCGCGCAATATGTCGCCCCGTTCGCGGCCGAGCACGGCACGGATTTGCGCGACATGCATCTGCTGGGCACATCAGGCACGGTGACGACGCTGGCCGGCGTATTCCTCAACCTGCCGCGCTACGATCGCCGCCGCATCGACGGCATCTGGATGAACGACGCCGACGTGACCGCGACGATTCAAAAGCTGCTTGGCATGAGCTATGAGGAGCGCATCAACAATAGCTGCATCAGCATCGAGCGCGCCGACCTCGTGCTTGCGGGCTGCGCGATCCTCGATGCCGTCAGGAACGCATTCCCGCTGCCCCGGCTCAGGGTTGCCGACCGCGGCCTGCGCGAGGGCATGCTGGTCGAGATGATGCGCGAGGACGGCGCGCTGAAGGCGTGCCTGCACGTGCCGTAGCGAGATCGAGACAGATTCATGGCGAAAGATTCGACCGGCCGGCTGCACGTGACGGTCAAGAGCGGCGGCAAGCGGAAATTGTCGTCAAAGCTCTGGCTGGAGCGGCAGCTCAACGATCCCTATGTCGCGAAGGCCAAGGCGCAGGGCTATCGCTCGCGCGCGGCGTTCAAGCTGACCGAGATCGACGACAAATATCGCCTGCTCAAGCCGGGCATGACCGTCGTCGACCTCGGCGCTGCGCCCGGCGGCTGGAGCCAGGTCGCGGCCAAACGCGTCGGCGCTGTCGACGGCAAGGGCAGGGTGATCGCGATCGACCTCCTGGAAATGGGGGAGATCCCGGGCGTCACCTTCGCGCAGCTTGATTTCCTCGACCATGACGCGCCGGAGAAACTGATCGCGATGATGGGCGGCCGCGCCGACATCGTGATGTCCGACATGGCCGCCAACACCACCGGCCACCGCAAGACCGACCAGCTCCGCATCGTCGGCCTGGTCGAGACCGCCGCGGCCTTCGCCTGCGACGTGCTCAGCCCCGGCGGTGCGTTCCTGGCAAAAGTCTTTCAGAGCGGCGCCGATGCGGAGCTATTGGCGCAATTGAAGCGCGACTTCGCAACCGTGCGTCACGTGAAACCCGCCGCCAGCCGCCAGGATTCCTCCGAACGTTACGTGCTCGCGACAGGGTTCCGCGGCGGCGTCACCAAGAGCGAGGGCCGCTCATGACGAATCGCGTCAGGCTCGCTGGTCCGCTCGCTGCGGCAGGAGAAAAACCAGCGCCGCGATGGCGGCTGCGAGGGCGCCTGAAGCCGCATATCGGCTGAGAGCCAAGCCGCCGTGATCGAGGGGCTTGTCCAGGAAATCGCCCACGGTCGCTCCAAGAGGCCGGGTCAGCACGAAGGCGACCCAGAAGAGAAGCGTCCTGGACAGATTGGTCCAAAGGTATGCGCCAGCGACGATGGCGATGCCTGCTGCGAAGACCAGGGCTCCGCCGCGATAGCCAAGCCCGGTCGAGTCGGCCATCCAGTCTCCGAGCGCCGTTCCGAGCGTTTGCGAAAACAGGATCGTGACCCAATAGAAGGCTTCCGCCGCCTTGTTGTCGATCGATGCAATCGAGACCGACCCCATCGTTCGATGCCAGACCGCGAGCGATGCGACGAGCAGTGCCGCGAGCAGGGAGGAGCCGCCGAGATAGCCGATCCCGAGTGACCGGTCCACGAAGTCTGCCAGCGTCGTGCCGACGGTGGTCGTTGCGATGATGACCGTCCAATACAGGAACGGATGGAATCGCTTCGCTGCGATCTGGGCGGCGACCACCACGGCAAAGATGATGGCGAAAATCGCCGTACCAACCAGATAGCCGAGACCCATCGACATCGTCACGGCATCGCCGCCGGTTTCGCCCAGCGTCGTGGCCGAGATCTTGACGATCCAAAAGCCCAACGAAATGGCCGGCACCTTGCCGGCGTCGTCGACGCCGCCGTTCTCGTTGATGAATTCCATAGGCTCTTCACTCCGGAGATTGAGGGGATCGAATGGAGGCACTTCTAGGCCTCTAGGCCTTCATCGAATCCATCACAGCCAGCAGCTCGGCGAGGGCCTTCTTGCATTTGGCGGCATCGGGAGTGCTTTCGCGGACGGCTTCGAGCGCGCGATCGATAGCCTTGTCGACCGTGTGCCAATCGGCGGCGGCCCGTGGTTTCAATCCGGCCTCCACCTCATCCCACTTTGTCTCGAGGTCCTTGATCCGCGCCTTGGCGCCCGGAAAATCGCCCTCGTCGACCAGGGCGGCGACGTCGATGACAATGCTGCGGAACGGGCTCAGGTCTCCGAGCTTCGACGCGGCGGCTTCGGCGCGTGGCCATAAGGACACGCCTCCATTGGCGTTGGGGACCGACTGAGCGGCAACGACCGCAAGAAGCCCGGCGGCGAGGGTAAGAATCTTCCTTTTCATCATGCTCTCCATGGTTAACTGGCACGGACCTTGGTCGATCTCATTCGCCAAGGTAGGCTGCGGCCTTGTGGGTGCGGCCGTCTTCGAAGGAAATCCAGGCAACCAGAGCCACGATCACCGCGAGGAAGACGAGGCTGGTGTGGATCGTGCCGAAGCCGAGACCGCCATATTCGCGTGCCTGCGACAGCAGGTCTCCGAACGACGCGCCCAGTGGACGTGTCAGGATGTACGCCAGCCAGAACGTCAGCACGGCGTTGGTGCCGAGGGCATAGGACGCCGCGATCGATGCGATCAGAGCCGCGAACGCCACGACGCCGACGTTGAACCCGAGGCGCAGGGCTTCCGTCGCAAGATCGCCCGCCGCTGTCCCGAGCGCGAAAGTGGACAGAATCGCAGCCCAGTAGAAAAGCTCGCGGCGCGTGGTCACGATGGTTTGGATCGACAGCGTCCGCTCCACGGCGTACCAGACGGCGAATATGGCGGCGAGGATGAGGGCGAAGACCGCCGTGCTGACGTAAAGGCTTATCTCCAGCCTGTCCGTCAATGCATCGGTGATCTGGGTGCCGACGACGCTGACCAGCACCACTGTCAGCCAGTATATCCAGGGTGTGTAGCGCTGCATGCGCAACTGCGCGATCAACGCCACGATGAGGAAGCTAGCCATCAGGAGCCCGGTTACGGTGGCCCCGAGACCCACATGCACGGCAAGGTAGTCCGCGCCCGTCTCGCCGACTGTCGTTGACATGATCTTGATCACCCAGAAGATTAGCGTGACTCCAGGGACCTTGTTCAGCATCGGCGCGCCAGTGCGTTCAGGATAGGACACTTTGCGGAACTCCAATCGGGGATGTCTTGCGGTGTTGCCGAATTTCGAATGGAGCGTGCCTGTCCCAACTTAGCTCCGACTTAGGGGCGCGATCGTGCCGAAGGATGAACGGGAGTAGAGCTAAGTATCGGCTAAGTCGGAGCTGTCATGCTTCCCGCGGAGGCCCAGACCCGACAGGAGAACCAGAGGGAAGATGATGTCCCGTTCACGGACCGTAGCCTGCTCGCTGGCCACTGGCATTGCGACGGCCGAGACTCCCGGCGCAGCCGCGAACGATGCCGGTCCGCCGGCTCCATAGCGGGTGCCGACTGTCATGCGAGTGCTGCTGGTCGAAGACGACAAAATGATCGGCGCGGCCGTTCTGGAGGCGCTGAAGGATGCCGCCTACGCCGTCGATTGGGTCAGGAACGGCGATCTCGCCATCGAGGCGATCCACAGCGAGACCTACGATATCGCGCTGCTCGATCTTGGCCTGCCCCTCGTCGATGGCCTCGATGTTCTAAAACGAGTCCGCGCGGAACACGCGCGCCTTCCGATCATCGTACTGACGGCGTGCGACGCCTTGAGCGATCGCGTGGCTGGTCTCGACCTTGGTGCCGACGACTACTTGGTCAAGCCATTCGAGATCGGGGAATTGCTGGCGCGCATGCGCGCTGTACTGCGGCGCGAAGGCAGCGGTACGCCGCCGGTTCTCACCAACGGCCGGCTTTGGCTTGATCCAGCCACGCGCGAGGCGACCTTCTTGGGTGAGCAAGCGGTACTGAGCGCACGCGAATTCGCTCTGGTTCAGGCGCTGCTGATGCGGCCTGGTGCGATCCTGTCCCGCAGCGAACTCGAGCGCCAGATCTACGGCTGGACCGAGGAAGTCGAAAGCAATGCTGTCGAATTCCTTATTCACGCGGTGCGCAAGAAGCTGGGTGCCATTGCGATCAGGAACGTTCGCGGCGTTGGGTGGATGGTGGATCGTCCTACATGCTGAAATCGTTGCGCGCACGTCTGTTCGTCGGCCTCACGGCGATTATCGTGCTGACGGGAGTGATCGGAGGCACCTTCGCTTATCTATGGGCCTACAGCGAAGCCATCGAAATGCAGGACTCGGTCCTGATCCAGGTCGGCACGTTCGCGCTGAACGCTTCGGTCAGGGAAAGCCAGCCCGTCAACGGTGTCGACGCGGAGGCCGAGGTTGCGGTCATCGAACTGGGAACGTCGCCGCGCGGCTCGGCCGACGACCGTAATCTCTGGACGCTGCCGGACGGATTGCACAACGGCGTATATAGAGGGCAGCCGATTCGCCTGTTGCTGCGCACGCGCGCCGACGGCAGCCGATTCGCGGTGACGCAGCGCACGGAGATCCGCACCGAGATCGCAGACGACATGGCGTTGCGGACATTGCTGCCGATTGTCGCGCTGGTTCCATGTCTTCTGCTGGTGACAGCATTGGTGATCGCAAGTTCGTTCCGACCGATGGTCAAGCTGGCTCATGATCTCGATGCGAGAAGGGGCGACGACATCCATGAATTGAAGGCGGCGGGAATGCCGAGCGAGTTACATCCGTTTCTCGTGTCGATTAACGGATTGTTGGATCGCATGCGCGGCATGATGGAGCAACAGCGGCGGTTTATCGCAGACGCGGCCCACGAACTCCGGACGCCGATTACGGCGCTGAGCCTTCAGGCCGAAAATCTGGATCCGCGCGAAATGCCGCCCCAGGCGCGCGAGCGTCTCAACGCGTTGAAGAGCGGCATGCGGCGAACCAAGCATCTGCTCGAGCAACTCTTGGCACTTGCGCGCCAGGATGCCGTGCAAGCCACGGTTTGGGAGACCGTCTCTCTCGACGAGATAGCGAAGGAAGTCGTCGCCGATCTTCTGCCGGAAGCCGCCGCGCGAGACATAGATTTGGGCTTTAGGATGGCCGAGACTGTTGCGGTCAGCGGTGATGCGCTGTCGCTTGCCTCGGCCGTGCGCAATCTCGTCGAAAACGCGGTCAAGTTCACGCCCGATGGCGGAAGCGTCGACCTTGGGGTCTATCGTGAAGGCGAGATGGCGGTCCTGCAGATCGAGGACACCGGGCCGGGGATTCCACCGAGCGATCTCGACCGGATATTCGAGCCGTTCTTTCGAGGTGAGCGGCCGACGGGGGAGGGATCCGGGCTTGGATTATCGATCGTGAAACGGATCATCGATCGTTGCGGTGGCTCGATCGCGTTCGAAAACGTCAACGGGACCGGCCGATCGGGCCTTCGCGCGACCATCAAGATGCCGTGCAAGAGCAACCCATAGTTTTGGGGTTTAGCCTGCCCCCAATGCGACCGCGATATTGTAGGTCGCAAAGCTCGCCAGATACGCCAGTGTGAGCATGTAGAAGAAGGTGACCGCCATCCATCGCCAGCCGCCGGTCTCGCGGCGGATCACCGCGAGCGTCGAGGCGCATTGTGGGGCGAAGATGTACCACACAAGCAACGACAAAGCGGTGGCGAGGCTCCATTTGGTGGCGAGCACATGGCCGATCTGGTCGGCGGCTTCCTTGCCACCTTCGATGGCGTAGACGGTGCCAAGCGCTGCCACCGCGACCTCGCGGGCGGCCATGCCGGGGATCAGCGCCACCGCGATCTGCCAGTTGAAACCGAGCGGCGCCAGCAGTGGCTCGATCGCCTTGCCGATGATCGCGGCGAGGCTGTAGTCGATGGCGGGATCTTGGGCACCGGTCGGCGCGGTCGGGAATGATGCCAGGAACCAGATCAGCACCATCATCGAGAAGATCGTCGTGCCGGCCCGCTGCAGGAACATCTTCGCCCGCGTGTAGACGCCGATGGCGATGCTCTTCAGCCGCGGCAGTTTGTAGTCGGGCAATTCCAGCATGAACGGCGCAGGGGCGTAATCGCGCAGCATGAAGAATTTGACCAGGAACGAGACGCCGAGCGCGCTGGTGATTCCAGCCGCATAGAGGCCGAACAGGACGAGGCCACGCAGGTTGAACCAGCCCCACACATCGCGGTCCGGAATGAACGCCGAGATGATCAGCGTGTACACGGGAATGCGTGCCGAACACGTCATCAGCGGCGCGATCAGGATGGTTGTCAGGCGGTCGCGCCGGTTGTCGATCACGCGCGTCGCCATGATGCCGGGGATCGCGCACGCAAAGCTCGACAGCAGCGGAATGAAGGCGCGGCCGTGCAGGCCGGCGCCGCCCATGATGCGGTCCATCAGGAACGCCGCGCGGGCCATGTAGCCGAAATCTTCCAGCAGCAGGATGAACAGGAAGATGATGATGATCTGCGGCAGGAACACGATGACGCTGCCGACGCCGGAGATGACGCCGTTCTGCAGGAAGCTCTGCAGCAGCCCTTCCGGCAGCGTGTCATGCACGAACTGGCCGAGCGCGTCGAAGGCCGAGGACAACAGCTCCATCAGCGGCTGTGCCCAGGCGAACACGGCCTGGAACATCAGGAACAGGATCAGCGCGAGGATGAAAAGTCCCGCCACCGGATGCAGCACCACCGCGTCGATCCGGGCGGTCCAGGTGTCGGGCTTGGCCGGTAGCGAGACGGCGGAGGCGATGATGCGGTCGGCCTCGCGCTGGGTGGCGCGCAACTGGGAGGCGGTGAGGGGCTGCCATCGATTCGGCCCGACGGGTGATTGCTCTTGCGCCGCGATCTCGTCGGTTCGACGCAACAGTTCCGCGATCCCGCCTTTGCGAACTGCGATCGACGTCACGACGGGCACGCCGAGCGCCTCGGACAATTTCGGCACGTCCACGCTCACACCGCGGCGGGCCGCAATGTCGAACATGTTGAGCACCAGCATCATCGGCCGGCCGGTGTTCTTCAGCTCCAGCAGCAGGCGGATCGTCAGCCGCAGGTTGGTCGCGTCCGCGACACAGAGGATGAGGTCGGGCACGGCCTCGCCAGGGGTGCGGCCGAGCACCATGTCGCGGGTGATTTCCTCGTCCGGGCTGCGCCCGCGCAGCGAATAGGTGCCGGGCAGGTCCACCAGCGAAACCTGCCGTCCGGCGGGGGTGACGAAAAACCCTTCCTTGCGCTCGACGGTCACGCCCGGATAGTTCGCGACCTTCTGGCGGCTGCCCGTCAGCGCATTGAAAAGCGAGGTCTTGCCGCTGTTGGGCGTGCCAACCAGCGCGAGATGCAGCAGTGGGGCTTCCATCGCGTTACCGCTCGCTCCATCAGGCGACGATGATCGCCATGGCCTCGCGCCGGCGCAGGGCGATCGTAACGTTCTCGACCCTGACCGCGATCGGGTCGCGTCCAACGATCCCCTCGTGCAGCACCTCGACCCGGGCGCCCTCGACGAAACCGAGCTCGATCAACCGGCTCTCGAGTTCGTGGCCGGCGAGCGCTGAAGCTGCCTCAGCTACGGCCAGATGCTGGATCACGCCCGAATATCCCCGCTTGGCCAGTCCCAACGGCTGAGATGTTCGGATATCGGTTTGTTCGCTCATCACACGTGTTTTTCAGCCGGGCGCGAAACGGTCAAGCGCTGCGACCAACACGAAGCTGGGATTTAGAACGATTACAAGTTGGTGACGCGGGCGCTATCCCAATCGCTGATCCCGCGCGTCCTGCGTTCCTTCGGTTGCGGCCTTCACGGCGGCGGTGGCCGCGCCCTTGCGGCTGGAGATCTCGACCGCCTTGCGGCCGGAGATCTCGTGGCCGGCATCGTCGGGCATTTGCCAGAAGAACCAGGCCGACGCCGCGGAGATGACTGCAACTACCAGGAAGGCGGGCGCGAACATGATCGCGCTCAAATCGCTCGCACCGTGCAGCAACATCGTCGTCTCCACCGAGAACGCGCCGACCGCGACGCCGGCGGAGATCGCAAGCTGCTGGTTGACGCTGACCAGCGTTGTGGCGCGGCTCATCTGCGCCGGCTCGACCTCGGCATAGGCGACCGTGTTGATGGCGGTGAACTGCAGCGAGCGGAAGAAGCCGCCGACCACCAGGATGATCATGATCAAGAGCAGCGGGGTCGTCGATGTGAACAGCGCGCAGGCGGCAAGGAAGAGCGAGCTCACCACAGCATTCACCGTCATCAGGTTGCGGAAGCCGAAGCTGCGGATGATGCGTGCGGCAAGCGTCTTCATGCCCATGGCGCCGACGGCGGACGCGAAGGTGACGAGGCCGGACTGGAACGGCGACAGCCCGAAGCCGACCTGCATCAGCAACGGCAGCAGGAACGGCAGAGCGCCGACGCCGAGGCGGAACATGAAGCCGCCGATGATGCTGGCGCGCAGCGTCGACAGGTTCAGCAGGGAGAAATCCAGCACCGGCGATCCGGTCCGTCGTGCGTGGATGACGTAGAGCGTCATCGAGATCGAGCCGACCGCGATCAGCGAGGCGACAACCGTCCATGGCAAAAGGTTGAGGCCGGCGACCGAAAGCCCGAAGGCGATACCGGCAAGGCCGATGCCGGCAAGCACGAGGCCGTAGAGGTCGAACGGCTCCGGGTTCTCGCTCTTGATCGGATCGATGTATTTCAGCGCCATGAAGATGCCGAGGAACCCGATCGGAATGTTGATCAGGAAGATCCAGTGCCAGGAGAAATAGGTGGTGATGAAGCCGCCGAGCGGCGGCCCGATCACCGGTCCGATCAGCGCCGGCACCGTCACCCACGCCATCGCGTTGACCAGCGCGCTCTTGTCGACCGAGCGCAATAGCACCAGCCGGCCGACCGGTGTCATCATCGCCCCGCCGAGGCCCTGCAGGATGCGCGCGAACACGAAATCGGTGACCGAGGACGACAGCGCGCAGCCGATCGATCCCAGCATGAACACACCGACCGCTCCCGCAAAAACCATCCGCGCGCCGAACCGGTCGGCGGTCCAGCCGCTCGCCGGAATGAAGACCGCAAGCGAGAGCAGGTACGAGGTGATCGCGAGCTTCAGCGTCAACGGACTGGTGCCAATATCGGCCGCAATCGCCGGCAGCGAGGTCGCAATAACCGTCGAATCCATGTTTTCCATGAATAAAGCGGTGGCGACGATCAGCGGGATCAGGCGTTGCTTGTCCATCGGTATCGGAGAACAGGCGAGTCAGGGGCGGGATGCCGTGCGGCTTAGCACCGCGTTGCGTGCGAGGCTATTGCGGAGTGCCCGCGAAAGCTAAATCCTGTGTAACCTTCAGTTCCCGCCGTGCGCACTATATCGCACTATGCGAAGGTATCTTGTCGAACGAATCGCGTTGTGCGATAATTGCCAGTGAAAGAGATCGAATTCACCTCTGCTGCCGTCCGCCAATGGCGCAAACTCAGCGCTGCGACACGCGCCCAGATCGATCTCAAGCTAAAGACGTTCGCAGAAACCGGCGCTGGTGACGTGAAAGCGCTCAAGGGCGTATCAGGCATGCGATTGCGTTCGGGTGACTGGCGCGTCCTGTTCACGATGAAGGGCAATACCATCACGGTTCACGCCGTAGGCCACCGCCGCGAGATCTATGATTGAGAGGATGCCATGGCAAAAGCCGGCACAGCAAAGAGCAATGTCCAGTTTATCCGTACCCCCGGCGGCGACGATCTCGCCGTGCTGCCGCGCAACGAATATGATCGACTGGTCGCCTTGGCCGCCGAGGCGCAAGAGGATGCCGGCGCGAGCCGGATTGTCCGTAATTCCGTGCGTGCCCTGAAGGAGGGGCGCGAGGTCGTGCTGCCGAAGGCCGTCGCCGATCGTCTGGCGAACGGCGATAATGCAGTGCGCGTCATCCGTGAGTGGCGTGGCATGATTCAGGGCGAACTGGCTGTCGCGGTCGGGATCAGCCAGAACTACCTGTCCGAGATCGAGACGGGGCGCCGCAAAGGCCCGGCCGAACTGCAGAAGAAATTCGCTCGCGCGTTGGCTGTACCGGTTGACCTGTTGATCGACTAGGGCAGCGGGCTCGGTCGCCACGACCGGATCCGGCTATTGTTCCCGGCGGAAAACCACCTAAATCCCAGCCTGACGCGGCCATTCAGGCCGAAGGCGATCGGCGGCGCGGTTGCCGGCGGGCGCTGAAAAAGCCTGTGCATGGCTGGCAAACACTTTGATTCGTCATGTCGCCATGCTATCGACCAGCGTCAACCCCACCGATGGGCTCCGATTCGACGGCGATGCAGCAGGCAGCGCCGGGAGGCGGCGCTCATCCTTTTACGTTATCGCGGCGGATCGCCGCCGAAAGGAGTTGGCAATGGCGACGGTACAGGCATCCCCCGCGATCCGCGAGGCCTTCACGTTTGACGACGTGCTGCTGAAGCCGGGCCTCTCGGACGTGCTTCCCTCGGAAGTCGACATCCGCTCTTACGTCACCCGCGCCATCCCGCTCAATATCCCGATCATCGCTTCCGCGATGGACACGGTCACCGAAGCGCGCATGGCGATCGCGATGGCGCAGTCCGGCGGCATTGGCGTCATCCATCGCAATTTCGACGCCGAGGGCCAGGCCGCGCAGGTGCGGCAGGTGAAGAAGTTCGAATCCGGCATGGTGGTCAACCCGCTCACCATCGGTCCCGACGCGACGCTCGCGGATGCGCTGACGCTGATGAAGGACCACGGCATATCAGGCATTCCCGTGGTCACCGGCGCGGCGAAGAATGTCCCGGGCAAGCTGGTCGGCATTCTCACCAACCGCGACGTGCGCTTTGCCACCGATCCCAGGCAGAAGGTCTCGGAATTGATGACGCACGAAAACCTCGTGACGGTGCGCGAGGGCGTCAGCCAGGACGAAGCCAAGCGGATGCTGCACAAGCATCGCATCGAGAAGCTCTTGGTCGTCGACGATCAATATCGCTGCGTCGGCCTGATCACCGTGAAGGACATCGAAAAGGCGGTGGCGCATCCGCTGGCCGCAAAGGACGCACAGGGCCGCCTGCGCGTGGCCGCGGCGACCACGGTCGGCGAGGGCGGTTTCGAGCGCACCGAGCGCCTGATCGACGCCGGCGTCGATCTCATTGTCGTGGATACCGCGCACGGCCATTCCTCGCGCGTGCTCGAAGCCGTCAACCGCATCAAGCGGCTCTCCAACGCGGTGCAGGTGATCGCCGGCAACATCGCGACCAAAGACGGCGCGCAGGCGCTGATCGATGCCGGCGCTGACTCGATCAAGGTCGGCATCGGCCCGGGCTCGATCTGCACCACCCGCATCGTCGCCGGCGTCGGCGTGCCGCAGCTCACGGCGATCATGGATGCGGTCGAAGCGGCGAAGAAGGCCAATGTGCCCGTCATCGCCGATGGCGGCATCAAATATTCCGGCGACCTCGCCAAGGCGCTTGCGGCCGGCGCCGACATCGCGATGGTCGGCTCGCTGCTCGCCGGCACCGATGAGACGCCCGGCGAAGTCTTCTTGTGGCAGGGCCGCTCCTACAAGGCTTATCGCGGCATGGGCTCGGTCGGCGCGATGGCGCGCGGCTCGGCCGACCGTTATTTCCAGCAGGACATCAAGGATACGCTCAAGCTCGTGCCTGAAGGCATCGAAGGGCAGGTGCCCTACAAGGGCCCGGTCGCCAATGTGATGCACCAGCTTGCCGGCGGCCTGCGCGCCGCAATGGGCTATGTCGGCGCCAGGAACATCGCCGAATTCCACAACAAAGCGGAGTTCATCCGGATCACCGGTGCTGGCTTGCGCGAGAGCCACGTCCACGACGTCACCATCACCCGCGAATCCCCGAACTATCCGGGCGGGGCGTAAGCTCCGTCTCTCTGTTATTCCGGGCTTCATGCGTCGTATCGTCCCCGAATGACGCTTCCGATTGATTGGCTGCTTCGCTACGGTGACGCGAAGCAAACAATCGGAGGAAACATCATGCCCCAGGGCAAGCGCATCGTTCTCGCCTCGCGTCCCGTTGGCGAACCCAAACCATCCGACTTCCGCCTCGAGGAATATGCCGTGCCGGAGCCGGGCGCGGGCCAGGTCCTCTTGCGCACGATCTGGCTGTCGCTTGATCCCTACATGCGCGGGCGCATGAGCGATGGCCCGTCCTACGCGCAGCCGGTGCCGGTCGGCGGCGTGATGGAAGCCGGCACGGTGAGCGAAGTGGTCGCTTCCAACAACCCTGGCTTTGCCAAGGGCGACATCGTGCTGTCGCGCGCCGGCTGGCAGACGCACGCGCTCTCCGACGGCAAGGGCCTGTCCAAGATCGATCCAAAGCTTGCGCCGATCTCGACCGCGATCGGCGTGCTCGGCATGCCCGGCATGACCGCCTATACGGGGCTGCTCGACATCGGCAAGCCGCAAGCAGGCGAGACTGTGGTCGTGGCTGCGGCGTCAGGCGCGGTCGGTTCCGCGGTCGGGCAGATCGCAAGGATCAAGGGTGCTCGCGCGGTCGGCATTGCCGGCGGCAAGGACAAATGCGACTTCGTGAAGAACGAGCTTGGCTTCGACGATTGCCTCGATCATCGCGATCCCGACCTCGCGGCCAAGTTGAAGGAAGCTTGTCCGAAGGGCATCGACGTCTATTTCGAGAATGTCGGCGGCGCCGTGTTCGACGCGGTGTTCCCTCTGCTGAACCCGTTCGCGCGCGTGCCGGTCTGCGGCCTGATCGCGCACTACAACGATACCGAGAGCAAGCCGCCGAAATGGGCCGGCGCGATGATGCGCGCGATCCTGACCAAGCGCCTGACGTTCCGCGGTTTCATCGTCAGCGATTTCGCCGCCCGTCACGGCGATTTCCTGCGCGACATGTCGCAGTGGGTGCGCGAGGGCAAGGTCAAGTACAAGGAGTTCGTCACCGACGGTCTCGAGAGCGCGCCCGAGGCGTTCATGGGCCTCTTGAAGGGCGCCAATTTCGGCAAGCAGCTCGTGCGCGTCGGGCCGGACAGGGCGTGAGCCGCGGCGCCGTCCTACGGCTCTGACGGGCCGTCACGGGTTCCCCGATAACATTTGGAAATTAACACCGTCCGCCGCGCCAACGCGGCGGACTTTTTTATGGCAGCGGCTGCGATATCGCAGGCTTCGGGCAAGGGCCACCGTACCAGAAAGGTCACAGCGTTAACCAAATGATTCCCGTAGGAGTCGCCTTTGCTTGACTGTGCATGCAACACATTGAATTAATACATTATTTTCAGGTGTAGTCATGTTTGAAATCGGCATATTCTGTGTCATTTTGCTGGCGGCCGGCTATGGGGTGGCCATGTGGCTCATCCGCCGCCGCGCTGATGTTTTGCACGGCAAATTCGTCGAGGCCGGGCCCGACCTTGAGTCGCTCAGCATCGGTCCGCTGGTGCCGCCGCCCGCGCCACGCCCCAACGCGGAATCCCTGCAGGCGCTGCTGACGGTGATCCAGCAGGATCTGAACGACAGTCATCCAGCAGGATCCGAAGGATACGGCGCAGACTTGACGCGTCGGCCTAATCCGCCGCCATCTCTGCGAGCAGCGCGTCGAGGCTGATATCGACTTGGCCTTTCGCCCTGACGTGGCGGACCTCGAAACTGTCGGGCCGGAAGCGGTACTCGACAATCCCGGTTTCCTTGATCCCGATCACGTCCTGCATGTGGTCGGGAATCATGAAGCCGACGGACGGCGCCCAGACATGGCGGACGCCCCGATGGGTGAAATCGCGCCGCTGATGCACATGGCCGCTGCCGACCAGGCGCCAGTCGACCGCGCCGAACATCTCGATCAGGCGGCACCGCGCCGGCTGCGGGACATAGCGGATCGCGGTTTCCGCAAGCTCGGCGTCATCTGGCAGATTCAGGAACAGCGGCTTGTGCAGGAACAGCGCAACCGGCTTGCCGTTGACGTTGCCAAGCTGTGAAGCGAGCCAGTCGAACTGCTCGGCCTCGCTATCGAGCCCGGTATTCATGATCAGCGAATTGAGCCCGATGAAGCGCCAGCCGGCGGCCTCGAAGCACCAGCGATCCTCGCCGACGATGGCGCGGAACGCATCGCAATTCTCCTCCGTTGCCGGCTCTGTCGGCGGCGTGCCGACCGCGGTCGGGTTGTCGCCGATGTCGTGATTGCCGGGCAGATAGCGGCAATCGACCGGCAGCGCCGCATGCAGCGACTTGGCAAATTCGAGATCGGCGCGGCTGTTCGGCCCGTCGAAGGCGACGTCGCCGCTGTTGAGGACGAGCTCGGGCCGCGTCGCGTCGATATGCTCGGCGACCGCCTCAAAATTCGCGATCAGCGTCGGCCGGATGCGGGCGAGGTGGGTGTCGGAAATCTGGGTCAGGCGAAATTCGGACATGCAACCTTCCTTTTGAAACGATGTTAGATCGGGCCGAAGTCGGAATGATGACGGTGTCACGTTGTCAGTAGCGGAAGCGTTCGCCATCAGCTATCGCTTGCGTTTTAAACGGGGTATGAATCCCATGTCGGTTCAAATGGTTCTGCTGCCGGTCTTCGTGCTGGTCGCGCTCACCTTTGCGCTTCTGTTCGGCATGACGCGAACGCAGCGCGGAGCGCCGGCCAGTAGCGCGCCGAACCGGGCGACGCAGCTTGCCGATTGCTACCGCGACCAATTCGAATTGCCTGTGTTATTCTATCTCCTGATCGCACTTGCGCTGCCGCTGCGCCGTGCCGATCTCATCATCGTGATGCTGTCCTGGGTGTTCGTGGTGACGCGCTTTGCGCATGCCGGCATCTTCGTCACCTCAAACGATTCCGCACCCCGCTCGACGGCCTGGCTCGCAAGCGCGCTGGTGCTGTTTGCGATGTGGCTCTATTTCGCTCTGAAACTCCTGCTCCTGATCTGAAAGTTCCTGATGACCCCCGCCGCGCGTCTCTCCGCCGCCATCGAATTGATCGACACCATCGACGCTGAGCGCGTGCCGGCGGCGAAAGCCTTGAAGGAGTGGGGCACCGCGCATCGCTACGCCGGCTCCGGCGACCGCGCCGCGATCTCTGGCCTGATCTGGGACGTGCTGCGCCGGCAATCCTCCAGCGCCTACCTGATGGATGACGACAGCGCCCGCGCCCGCGTGCTCGGCATGCTCCATCTCGAGCGCAGCATGGATGTCGACGCCATCGCCGCGCTCTGCGACGGCGGCCGCTTCGCCCCAGTGCCGCTCACGGATAGCGAGCGCACTGCGCTCACCTCGCGCTCGCTGCAAGGCGCGCCGGCATATACCGCCGGCGATTATCCGGAATGGCTCGATCCATATCTCGCAAATGTGTTCGGCGACGACCGCGCGGCGGAAGCGACCGCGATGGCGAGCCGCGCGCCGCTTGACCTGCGCGTCAACACGCTGAAGACGAGCCGCGACAAGATGCTGCCGCGGCTGAAGCATCTCGGCGCCAAGGAAACGCCGTGGTCGCCGCTTGGTCTGCGGATCGAGCTCGGCGCCGACGCCCGCAATGTCGGCGTCCATGCCGAGGAGGATTTCATCAAGGGCGGCATCGAAGTACAGGACGAAGGCTCGCAGCTCGCCGCGCTGTTCTCGGCCGCAAAGCCCGGCGAGCAGGTGATCGATCTCTGCGCCGGCGCCGGCGGCAAGACGCTGGCGCTCGCCGCGATGATGCAGGGCAAGGGCCGGCTGATCGCGACCGACCGCGACAAGCGCCAGCTCGCGCCGATCCACGAGCGCCTGTCGCGCGCCGGCGTGCACAATTGCGACGTCCGCACGCCCCGCGGCGACAGCGATCCCCTTTCGGACATCAAGGCCTCCGCCGATCTCGTCGTGATCGACGCGCCCTGCACGGGCACCGGCACCTGGCGCCGCAATCCGGACGCCAAATGGCGGATGCGCCCGGGCGCGCTCGAGGTGCGGCTGAAGGACCAGGCCGAGGTGCTCGCGCGCGCGGCGCCCCTGGTGAAGCCGGGCGGGCGCATCGCCTACATCACCTGCTCGGTGCTGCCGGCCGAGAACGGCGAGCAGGTCGGAGCCTTCCTCGCCCGCCATGGCGAATTCTCGATCATCCCACCCGAACAGACCGCCAGCATCCTCTGGGACAAGGCGGAAGCCTTCGCCGCCGCGGCCCTGCCGTCACCCGAGGGCTGGCTGATGACCCCCCGCCGCACCGGAACCGACGGCTTCTTCGTCTCGATTTTGAAGCGAACGGGGTAGGTGCGGAAGGGTGGGCAAAGCGAAGCGTGCCCACCCTCCACGGGCGGTGCAAGAAAGGTGGGCACGCTCCGCTTTGCCCACCCTACGGCAGCCCTGACACCGGCAAAACCCCGTGGATGGCCGTCACCAGCCCGCACCCGCCGCCCCCGGGAGGGTTGCGATGCCGCCCCCCGTCGCGTATCTGCTGTCCATGACAGCCGCCAAGCCCGACCGCTCGCCGTCGACGCCCTCCGTGGCCTCGGCGCATGACAAGATTCTGATTGTCGATTTCGGCAGTCAGGTGACGCAATTGATCGCCCGCCGCGTCCGCGAGGAGGGCGTCTATTCCGAGATCGTGCCATTCCAGAAGGCGGAGGCCGCCTTCAAGGACATGAAGCCCAAGGCGGTGATCCTCTCCGGCGGCCCGGAATCGGTGCATGAGGAGGGCTCGCCGCGCGCGCCGCAGCTCATATTCGACTCGGGCGTCCCCGTGCTCGGCATCTGCTACGGCCAGATGACCATGGCCGCCCAGCTCGGCGGCGAGGTCGAGGGCGGTCACCACCGCGAGTTCGGCCGCGCCGATCTGGAAGTAAAGACCGCGAGCAAACTGTTCGACGACACCTGGTCGCTGGGCGAGCGCCACCAGGTCTGGATGAGCCATGGCGACCGCATCACCAAAATGCCGCCGGGCTTCACCGTGGCCGGCATCTCGGCCAACGCTCCGTTCGCGGTGATCCAGGACGAGAAGCGGAAGTATTACGGATTGATGTTTCACCCCGAGGTGGTGCACACGCCCGACGGCGCCAAGCTCCTGCGCAATTTCGTCCGCAAGGTCGCTGGCCTGACCGGCGACTGGACCATGCGTGCCTTCCGCGAAGAGGCGATCGAGAAGATCCGCGCCCAGGTCGGCAAGGGCAGGGTGATCTGCGGCCTCTCCGGCGGCGTCGATTCAGCGGTCGCGGCGGTGCTGATCCATGAAGCGATCGGCGACCAGCTCACCTGCGTCTTCGTCGACCATGGCTTGCTCCGGCTGAACGAGGCCGAGACCGTCGTCGACCTGTTCCGCCATCACTACAACATCCCGCTGGTTCACGTCGATGCGTCGAAGCAATTCCTCGGCGAGCTCCAAGGGGTCACCGACCCCGAACAGAAGCGCAAGACCATCGGCCGCCTCTTCATCGACGTGTTCGAGCAGGAGGCCAAAAAGATCGGCGGCGCCGAATTCCTGGCGCAGGGCACGCTCTATCCCGACGTGATCGAAAGCGTCTCCTTCACCGGCGGCCCGTCGGTGACGATCAAGTCGCACCACAATGTCGGCGGCCTGCCTGAACGCATGAACATGAAGCTGGTCGAGCCGCTGCGCGAACTGTTCAAGGACGAAGTCCGCGTGCTCGGCCGCGAGCTCGGCCTCCCCGAAGCCTTCGTCGGCCGCCACCCCTTCCCGGGCCCCGGCCTCGCCATCCGCTGCCCCGGCGACATCACCAGCGAGAAGCTCGACATCCTCCGCCAGGCCGACGCCGTCTACATCGACCAGATCCGCAAAGCCGGCCTCTACGATGCGATCTGGCAAGCGTTCGCGGTGCTCTTGCCGGTGAAGACGGTCGGCGTGATGGGCGACGGCCGGACGTATGAATACGTTGTCGGCCTGCGCGCGGTGACGTCGACCGACGGCATGACCGCGGACTTCTATCAGTTCGACATGTCGTTCTTAGGGGCGACGGCGACGCGGATCATCAACGAAGTGAAGGGCGTCAACCGCGTGGTGTACGACGTGACGAGCAAGCCGCCGGGGACGATTGAGTGGGAATAACTCACGCCCGCCCGGGAGCGATTTGCGGTCTGGATTTTGGGACGTCGAACACTACGCTTGGCACAATCATTGGCAATAGCCCGGTGCTGGCCGCGCTTGAGGGCGCTCACGTCACGGTTCCAAGCGCAATCTTCTACAAAGCCGACGCCGGCACCCATATCGGCCGTCGTGCCATCGAAGCTTATGTAGAGGGTGACGCCGGGCGACTGATGCGCAGCCTCAAATCGGTGCTCGGCACGACGCTGATCGACGAGACCACCCGCGTCGGCCGCGCGCGCGTCAGCTTCCGTGATGTCATCGCTTACTATATTGGTGCGGTGAAGCGGCGCGCGGAAGAGGTCGTCGGATACCCGTTGCGTCACGTCGTACATGGCCGCCCGGTACACTTCGTCGATGACAATCCGACTGGCGATGCCAAGGCGGAGGCGACTTTGCGCGATATAGCCAAGCAAGTCGGCTTTGGTGACATCTCATTTCAGTTCGAGCCGATCGCAGCGGCGCTTGACTACGAACGTCAAATCGGGACCGAGGAAATCGCGCTGATCGCCGACATCGGCGGCGGAACGTCGGACTTTTCAGTTGTTCGGTTGTCGCCGGAGCGGCATCGCCACGCCGAGCGCAAGGACGATATCCTGGCCAACGACGGCGTCCGCATCGGCGGCACCGATTTCGATCGGTATCTCAGTCTTGGTGTCGTGATGCCGTTGCTCGGCTATCGCTCGGCTATGAAGCGGGAGGATCTGGAAGTCCCGTCGAGCTATTTCCATGACCTCGCGACGTGGTCGAGCATCAACCGCATGTATGATTCAAAAGTCATCAGCGAAATACGTCAGGTGCGTTATGAGGCGAAGCAGCCGGAATTGCTCGATCGCCTGGTGCGGGTGCTCGACGAGCAGCGCGGACACACGCTTGCGATGGATGTCGAAGGCGTCAAGATAGGGCTCTCGGAGACGCCGAAATCCAACATCGCGTTGGAGTGGATTGAGAAGGGCCTGGAAGCTGGGGTACGACGCAAGGATCTGGTCAGTTACACCCAGCGTCTTGCCGACCGCATCGAGGCGCGGATAGACATTTGCCTGAAGCAGGCCGGCCTTGCGGGAGCCGACATCGACGCGGTGTTTCTGACCGGAGGGTCGGTTCAACTGGCCCATGTCCGCAAGGCAATCACGGCGAAACTGCCAGCGGCGCGGGCGATTGATGGAGATACGTTCGGGGCTGTCGGCAAGGGACTGACCATCGAGGCCGCACGGCGTTACGGGACCTCTTAACCTCAGGGGCTTTCATGCCGGCCGCGAGCCCGTGATGGGCGACGGCCGGACGTACGAATACGTCGTCGGCCTGCGCGCGGTGACCTCGACCGACGGCATGACGGCGGACCTCTATCGGTTCGACATGAGCTTCCTCGGGGCGACGGCGACGCGTATCATCAACGAGGTGAGGGGTGTCAACCGCGTGGTGTACGACGTGACGAGCAAGCCACCGGGGACGATCGAGTGGGAGTGAAGGGGAGTACCGTGGAGTAGTATCGGATAGCAGAGGACACTCGAGCGAATCCTAGGCCATCGATAGTAGTCGATAGATTCTAGGCGACCCGCAGATCTGCCGCTCTGTCGGGCGTCTCCCCGCTCTTCGAACGGCGCCCATACGCCGTCAGGCCCACCCCAACCTTCGCGACTTTGTGGCCTTCAAATATTCGGTCGCGCGCTCGAAGAAGTTAGCGCGCGCGACCAGTTCTCGGCGTCGATCACACGGTCGTAGATCGATTACTGCTCCTTCTTGAACAAATCCTGGAAGATGAGCTGGCCCCAAACGCGGCCGCGTGCGTGCACCAGCGCGCCACCCTCGTTGAGCTTTCCCAGCTTGACGGGTGCGAACCCGAGTTGTTTGGCCAAGGCCGCCACGGGAGCGGTCGCGTCCTCGTCGTCGCTCGACAGAAAGACGACCCGGTGGCCGCCCTCGACGATCGGATCGGCAGCCAGGGTGGCCGCAATCAGGTGATTGAAACCTTTCACGAACTTGGCGCCGGTGAACGCCTTCGCGACGAAGGCGGAGGACGGGAGACCGTCCAGCTCTTCAAGGGGAACTAACGCGTTCATCGCGTCGATGACCGTCTTGCCTTTCCAGCTCGACAGGGCCTTCGCAACCTCGCGATGCTCCCCGAACGGGACCGCCAGGATGATTGTGTCGGCCTCGAGCGCATCTTGCAGCGACTTGGCGACGACCGTGGGTCCAATCGCCCGAGCCTGCGGCGCCAATGCCTCGGGCGGTCGGCGGCTCGCGACGGTCACGTCGATATTTTTACGGGCGAAGGCGCGGGCGAGGGCCTGGCCTATCTTACCGAATCCTACAATTGCATAGCTCATAATGCTTCTCCGATCCGTGTTGTATTGATTCCCCGGCCTTTCAGATGGCCGAGAAGCCGCCGTCGACAGACAACTCCACCCCATTCACGAAGCTCGAATCGTCCGAAGCAAGAAACAGCGCGACCGCCGCAATTTCCTCTGGACGACCCATCTTTCCCCGCGGGATCAGGGATTCGAACATCCGCTTCGCCTCCTCGGTGAGAACTTGGTCCTGCATCGGTGTGGCGATCGGCCCCGGGCTCAGCACGTTCACCCGGATATTCCTGCCCTTCAGTTCGTTGAGCCAAGTGCGTGCGAATGAGCGCAACGCCGCCTTGCTCGCCGAATACACGCCGTAACCAGGAAAACCTTTCACCGAAGCAACTGACCCGGTCATGAAGATCGATCCGCCATCGTTGAACAGCGGCAACGCCTTCTGAACCGTAAACAGCGTGCCGCGCGCATTCAGGTTGAAGGCCGCATCGAAGTGCTGCTCGGTAATCTCGCCCAGTGGGACGGCTTCGCCCATGCCGGCGCTCGCGTACAGGACGTCGATCTTGCCCTTTTCCCGCTTGACTGTATCGAACAGGCGGTCGAGGTCGTCGAGATTGGACGCGTCGCCGCGCACGCCGGTCACGTTCCGGCCAATCAGCTTGACGGCCTCATCGAGCGCCTCCTGCCTCCGGCCCGTGATGAAAACATAAGCGCCTTCTTCAACGAACCGCTTGGCGCTCGCCAGCGCCATGCCGCTCGATCCACCCGTGATGACTGCAACCTTGCCCTCAAGCTTTCCCATGACTTCTCCTTTCGGCTTTCCTCAGTTGCCCCCAAGCATTCGTCCGGGGACGGTGTCGAGGCTGAAATGGGTCCGGCCGCGTCAGGCGTTCAGTGCGGAAGTTCGCACATCGGTGGTGCAAAATCGAACCAGGCGAGCTAGTAACTTCAGCCACGGCATGCGGTGTGCGCGGTGAGCGACGCCCCAGGCGCCAAAGTCGCCGCCCCACTTGTCCGAGGACGAGACGTTATTCGATGGTATCGGACACGGGCTTTGGAAGGCGCACCCCGCGGTGCCGGATTGCACCATGATCGACTGGGATGACGTTCGCTACTTTCTCGCCGTCGCGCGCGGAGGCTCGGTGCGGGCTGCCGCCGAGCGCCTCGGTGTGAACCACGCGACAGTGCTGCGACGCATCGCCCAGCTCGAGGAACGCCTCGGGGTCCACCTGTTCGAAAAGCTGCCTTCGGGCTACCGCCTGACGGCTGCAGGCGAGGAGGTCCTCGAGTTCGCGGACCAGATGGAAGTGTCGTCGCACCTGCTGGAGACGCGCGTCTTCGGGCGCGACCAGAGCGTGCGCGGGCGTCTGCGGGTGACGCTGGCGCCGCCGCTCGCGACACACCTGCTCATGCCGGATTTCGCCGATTTCGCGCGTCTGCATCCGGACATCGAGATGGAAATCCTGTCGTTCGGCGAGCTGGCAAATCTGACCAACCGGGAGGCCGACGTGGCGATCCGCGTCGTCTACGACCGCAAAACCCTGCCGCTCAATCTTCACGGCCTGAAGGGACCGGAACTGTTCGGCGGCGTCTACATGTCCCGCGATCGACTGGCCGCGTGGCGTGCGGGCGCGCCTGATCCCATCCGCTGGATCGTCATCAGCATTCATGGAATTCCGGATTGGGCCAGCGAGGGTGAGGTTCGTACCACGGGGGTTCCATTCAGGACCAGTGACGCCGGGGCGCAGATCGTTGCTGTACGGCAAGGGCTCGGGATCACGACACTGCCGTGCTTCGTCGGCGATGCCGACCCGCTGCTGGTGAGGGTGCCGGGCACCGACCTGCACATGTACGGAACGGTCTGGCTTCTCACACAGGGGGAGACACGCAAGACGAAGCGCGTGCGGCTCTTCGCGGAGTTCGTATCCCGCAGGCTCGCCGCGTACGCTCCGCTTCTCGCCGGGCTGTCCCTATCGAGCGACTGACGCGCGGTGGGTCGCCGGCGACGCTTGCCATAATCCAGTCGGAAGCCGAGCTGCGATCGCTCCAAGCGAAAATCGCGGTCAATCCCTCGCGCTGCTGACGGTAGTCTTCGGCTATGTCGGCGCTGCGGCGTTGCCAGTGGATTCGAGAAAAGTGGACCGATCGATATTGATAGTCGCTGAAAGCGGCACGGCAGCAAGTGGTCTTCCCGGATATCTATTGCGCGTCGGAGGCTCGGCTCAGTGGCCTGAAATTACTCCGCCGTTGACATCGAGGGCCGGACGAAGATGTTCGGCTCGCTATTCCAGATACGGCGTCAGCACATCTTCGATCCATTTCATGAATGCACGGACTCGGCGCGACAGATTGCTCCGATGTGCTACGACGAGGGACACGGCGAGCGGCCGGCGACGAAAATCGGGTATGATCTCCACAAGCGCTCCACTCTCTAAGTATCGGCCAACCCCCAAGAGTGGCGCCTGAATCAGGCCAAGGCCGGCGAGGGCAGCGGCTTCGTAGGTCTGCGCGCTGTTGACGTGTAGCGCACCTGGCAACTGAAGCGTCGCGTAGCTGTCGCCGTCCGGATATTCCCATCCATAGGATCTTGCGCCCAGCATCGTCGAAAAATGAATTGTCCGATGTTCCTGACGCTGGAGATCTTCTAGCGATCGAGGAACGCCATAGCGCGCCAGATAGGCGGGACTGGCAGCGTTGACCATACGCAACAGGCCCAGCGGGCGGGCAACCAGCGTCTCGTCCCTGATGGGACCAAGCCGCAATACGCAGTCAAATCCCTCTTGAACCAAATCAACTTGCCGATCCGTACTCGACACCTCCAACTCCAACTCGGGGTGAGTCGCCATGAAATCCGGCAAGGCCGGCACGATCGTTGTGCGCGCCACCTCGGTCGGAAGATCGACCCGTAAGCGCCCGCGAAGTACCACTCGATCGCTCGCGAACATTGAGTGCAGATCATCAACTTCAGCAAGAAGATCGCGGGCGCGGGCATGAAATGCGCGTCCGTCCTCCGTCAACTGCACGCTGCGCGTCGTCCGGTGCAGGAGCCTGACACCGACATCTTCTTCCAGCTTCCGGACCGCGGTCGAGGCTCTCCCCTTTTGGATGCCCAGCCTATCGGCCGCGTGGGTGAAGCTCCCCATTTCCGCGACCGTTATGAAAATGAGGATGGGTTCGAGATTCTGCATTTTCGAGCCTTCGCATTGTTCACCGCGTGAGGAACAGTGAGTTCATTTCCTCGGCATTTATCACACACAGGAGACACAGTAAGTAGGGGGCCTCGAAGACAGGTGACCCTCTCGGAGAACGCCAAGTGTCTGAAACTATGAACCTTCATCAGGCGCCGGAAGTCATGAACTTGCATCGCGCCCTGTGGGCCGGCCGGATAATGACCGCAGCTGTCGTTGTCGCTCTGGTGGCAGACGGCACTATTCAGCTTTTCGCGCCGGCACAGATCGCGAGCATGTTGCAGGAAACCGGGTTTGCGATGGACCTGAGCCGTGTCGTAGGTCCGATCATCCTCGCCTGTGCCATCCTTTACGCCGTCCCGGCCACCGCCGTCCTCGGCGCGATCTTGGTCACGGGCTTTCTGGGCGGCGCCATCTGTGCCCATGTCCGCATCGGTGAGTTGGGATCGCCACCGGAACTCATTTCCCTGTTGCTGGGCGCGCTGACATGGGGCGGCCTCTACGCGCGTGATGCCCGTGTCCGGGCCCTTTTGCCGCTCATCCGCTGAACCAACAGGGGGCTCTGCCCCCAAGATCAGGAGAAAACACATGTTTTTAGTAATGGGAATCACGGGAAAAGTTGGCGGCGCAACGGCAGAACATCTGTTGGCGCACGGCAAGGAGGTACGCGCGCTGGTCCGCAATCGCGAGAAGGCGACTAACTGGGTGAACCAGGGCGTGGAAATGGTAGACGGCGATTGGAATGATCCGACAGCCATCGAGCAAGCGCTCAAAGGCGTCGACGGCGCGTTCGTCATGTTGCCGGCTGTCTGGGCGCCGTCGCCCGATTACAAAGAAGCAAAGGGCGTGATTGCAAACTATGTCGAGGCGCTCACCAAGGCAGCGCCGCCGCGAGTGGTTGCGCTTTCGTCGATGGGCGCGAACAGAACAAGCGGGCTCGGGATGATCACGGCCTTGTCGCTTCTGGAGCAAGGTTTTCGCGACCTGACATCGCCAACCGCGTTTGTGCGCGCAGGTGGATTCTTTGAAAATTTTCTCTACGGCTTGCAGGTCGCCCGGGGCGGAACGCTACCGGTCTACTACAATCCGACAAACCGGAAATCGACCATGGTCGCGACGAACGACATCGGCGCGGAGGCTGCAACCCTTTTAACCGGGCCAGCATGGTCAGGGCAGCGCGTCCTCGAGCTTGGTTCGATGGTCAGCGCGGATGAAGTCGCGGAGCAATTGGGTGAAGTCCTGAATCTCGACGTGAAGGCCTTTGCAGTCCCGCGTGCAGGATGGGCGGAAGCGTTCGAGCGATTCGGCATTCCGAAGGGCCACACCGGACCTGCCGAAGAAATGTTTGAGGCCGTGAATGCAGGATGGATGGACCTCGGAGTCGAGGGTACGGAGCACGTAGCGGGTACGACGTCCGCACGCGATGTATTCGAGGCCGCGCAGAACGCCGCCAAGGCGTAAGCCGCAGCGGCGGCATGCTCGCGTAGCCGACCCTTTTACGGGTTGATGGCGTCAAGCGATCAGTCGGACCAAGGATCAGCGCAGAAAAGCTGGGTTGGTGCTCAGCCGACGGGAGTTGACGGGCTCGAAGCGCCTAACAGGTGAGTTTGCTTTGACAGTGGCCTCAGGCAGGCCTTGCGGGCCTAGTTCAGGTTTTGCAGCTGCTGCGCGGCGGTCGCCGTGTCACGGCATCGTGCAGCAGCTCTGCGACGCTTTCGAGGTCCCGGGCGTTAATCGCCGCAATGTAGTGACCATAGAACTCCTTGAGGTCCGTATTTGACATTAGAGCATGATCCGGAAAAGTGGACACCGGTTTTCCCTCGCGACAAACGCGAAGCGTTTGCGCGGAGATCATGCTCAA
>NZ_JBEGDB010000430.1:0-4634 GCF_043638955.1 Bradyrhizobium sp. 31Argb
CCTGCGTCCACGATCTTCGAATCATGGTTGCCCATGGATTCAGAATCCTCAGTCAATTACAACTGTAATGCTAGGACATAGGCGAGCTCTTTGACGGCTGCTGCGAAGGACAACGTCGCCCTTGCGACCGCCTCCAGGTCCGCCGTGGCCTGTGGCTCAAGCTCAAGGTATAGGCTGATCGGTGTCTCCAAGGCCCACTCCAAGGTTTATCGCGGGGCGCGACAATGGGCGGGCTTGCGAGCCATGCAGCCAATAGCATTATTTCGCATTTAGGTTTTTCCCCGGCCGATCTGGATTGAACCGCAACCGGAGAGCGAGAGCAAGGGGCACCTCATGGCTATTCCAAGACTTCATACTCGAACGCCACGCCTAACGGGTCGTTCTCTTCGAACCAGGCGGCGGCGTCACGTTGGGAGACCAGCACGCGGGCCGCAATGAGGCAGTCACGGCCAATAGCACACGCCCCCACTGTACTCGACGCATCTCTGTTGATTGCGATCCCAGATCCAATTGTGCCATTCTCCTCGTAGTATTCTCAAGTCAGAGCCTGCCTTCTTAAGAAACTCGTCGAATTCTTTCACCGTCATCGAATTAATAAGCGGCTCCGCGTAAAAACTCTTGAGAACGCCATCCTTGAAAAACAGGCTTTCCATGATTTTTTCACGCTCCGCCGAAGTTATTTTGGCGTCCGTTAACAATTCGGCGACGCGCTCCGGGCCAGTTTTCGCGGTTGTCATGTTTTGATCCTCCTAAAAGCTTCGGCTTTCAACTTGCGCGTGTACTATAAGAATGAGACGGCTTGGCCGAAAAAAGGTTCAAACAGGTTGTCGCTCAGTCGTGTACGGTAGTTGTCGCGATCACCGTCACACTATGCAGAAACGGCGAGCGTCGTTTCACTGTCAAACCGATTGGCGGCTTGGCACAGCAGCAATGAATGGGGAAAGCGAGCCGAATAATCCGGAGGACGAAAGCGTTTGCCCCCGCTGTATCCAGCCGAGCGTATCTATGATGCCGAGCGTTCGCTCGAAGGCGCGCCAAATTTCTCCAAATCGGTCGGCGGCGCTCGGCAAACTTCACTCCTCATTTGTAATAGTTACAAGTGAGGCAGCCCATCACTGGAAACGTTTCCAGTGAGAAATGGCTCATTGATCTCTCTTGAGCTTTCGCTTGCCCCAGTGCGGATCCTTGCGCGCCGGGTTGAACTGGCGAACCTGGCCGCGGTTCAATGCCCGCATGACGCCGATGCGCGCGAACATGGTCGGGCCGCCGAGCTCGATCACTAGCATCAAGGCCTCTATCGCGGCCTGCCATTCTGGCGCGTCATGCTCAGCCTGCGGAAGCTCGGTGATATAGGTCGCGGCATCGCGCAGGGTGACGAGCTTGCGGCCGTCCGGCAGGACAATCGTGTCGTCAAAGGCGCGTCGCCATCCGCTCAATGGCGCCAACCCTTTTTGTCGAAGTCGGTCCTGAATCCTTTCGGCAGCCGCGGCGCTTCGTCCTGGTCGCTCGCGTTGCACCTCGGGCACAGCGCACCGGCCCCACCGCAACCGCAGGCGTGCTCGCCGCTCCAGGGCTTGTCGGGATGCGCCTCGCAGACCCATCCAGTGTCATCGCAAACTGCGCATTTCATCGCGCGTGCCAGGCGGTGCGGACGTCGGCGCCGCGGTGGTCGCAGACCGTGCACACCATCCGCGGCTGGAGATCGTTGAAGGTCACGTCATCCGGCAGGTGGCTGACATCGAGCGTGGCGTTGTGATGGCATCCAGGGTTGGCACAATAGACAAAAATGGAGGCAAACCCGAGACCACGCTGTTCGGCCAGCGGCAGCGGCTTATCGTGGAGCATTAGGTTTGGGATCGTCCAGGGCATACCGCCCATGATTCCGCCGATCTGGCCGGAAGTGAAGCCGCTGCATCTTGTGCCTTTCCCTCGAGGGCCACCCTATGGCGCGCGGTGCGCCCGCTGCACGCGGCCCCCGGCGCGGCAGCGCAAGGCCATCCTGGCGGTTGGAATGGAGAGGTCTCTAATCTATTCGGGATGGGCCGCCTATAGCATGGAAGGCGCATCGAAGAATTCGGTCCGTGATCCTTATTGCGACTGAAGGTTGGTCTAGTTCAGTCGTCGCTGCTTTTTGAGGATATCGAAAATGGTGCTCTTTATGCATCGGCGAAAGTCGATCGACGAATTCAATCTGGACGGGGTCGAGAAAGATCATTCGCTCCGCGCACAATTGCCTAAGGTGCGTCAGGTCATGCGAGTGTGTCCATTTCAGTGAAGGCGGCGTCTTCCGCTGTTCGAGGATGGCTTTGAGACCATTCTCGATGCTGAATGCGATAAGCATATAGAATGGTACGACGAGAGGATGATTGTCGTCCCACCTCGGGCCGGACAGCTTCGCTGCCGCCCGAAGGAACGAAACTGCGTAGGCAATCGTATCGATCTCGTCGCTTGGAGCCGCTCTGGGAACGGGCTCTTGCCTGCTTGTCATCGGGGAACGAATTTTTCGGGCGCGTTACTTCTTAGCCTTAAGCCCGAGCTCGACCAGCCTGCGGATGGCTTCGGAGCGGCTCGGCAGGTCATCTTGCTTGCGGCGCCACGCGTCGATCGCGTCGACATCGTCAGACGACATCATGACGGGAATTCTCTGGTCTTTTTTCTCGCTCATAGGGTCGATTTCTACGGTCATTGGGCCTCCGGCACAAGTTGGTTGACATGTGCCGTGAACTAGCACAACATGTGCCAGTTGTCCATAAAGACAGCGCAGCCCACAAACGCGTCAACGTTCGTGAGCTGCTAACCGCAACGGAAATGGAGGTTTCCATGACGGCTAGTGATTCCAATAGCATAAGACGACGACGACGAGCAGCATTCGTGGCGCTGGCGAGGGTGACGTCAATCGACGTCCTTTGCGACCACGAGAGCTCACAGCAGCGGGCCGACCGCTTGCTCGAAGAATATCGCGAGATGCGTAGGGCCGGTGTAATCCCATCAGAATGGCTGGAGGGCGGACAATGAGAGATCCGATCCTGCAGGCCATCGCGAACCACAAGGCCGCATTCGCCGAGCACGCATCGGCACTGGGCCACCGCGAAGCCCTGGAGCGAGAGATACCGGCCGGCAAGCGACGGTCCACCATCGATCTTTTGGGCGAGGATATCGTAGAGACTGACGACCCCAGATGGATCGAAGCAGAACGACAGGTGCACCTGTGCTTTGAGGCCGAGGACGCCGCTGCATGGGCGCTCCTCAAAGTCCCGCCGACGACCCGTGACGGTGTGCTCGAGCTGATCGCGCACGCGATGTGCCACGGTACAAGCGAGTTGGCTTGGCCAGATGGCTGGCGCGCCGGCCTAACGCCGGTCCTCGCCGAGGCGCTCCCGAGACTTTGGAGGGCGGCATGAAGAAGAATTTTCATCACGAAGTCGAATGTTCGAACGGGTTACTCTCAACCGACGTCGGCCTGATCGCCGTCAACGAAACCCACGCGGTGTTTTCCATCCGCATCCCTCTCTCCGCGTTGAGGGAAAATCACTTCTTCCTCAACGCCATCTCGGACATTGCCGCCGGCGGTGACAGCCCGGAGATGCCGCGGAAGGGGGAGAACCAATGAGACGGAGCATCCTCGCCGGCGGGCTCTTCGCGGTGGCAATCGCCTCCATCTTGACGCCGACCTTCGCGCCGGGGACGTTCTTGTCGCTTTCGGTAACCCCAGCTAGGGCCGACGAGGCGACCATCGCGTGAATTAGGGTTAAAGATGCGAACTCCGCACCTTTTTTCATTCCTGCCCGCCGGTTCGCGCCGGCGGGCTTTTTTCTTTGCCCATACGCCAATCACAATCCCTTGAGGGTCGGCGCCAACGTGGGCATATTTGGTTGTACGTTGATTTGTGCGCTAAGTTTGAAATAGCGGCTAAGTTATTGAAAACATTAAGGTAATGGCGGAGACGGAGGGATTCGAACCCTCGATAGGCCTTTACAAGCCTATAACGGTTTAGCAAACCGCCGCCTTCAGCCACTCGGCCACGTCTCCGGTAGCGCCGATATGCACGACGCGCGGGCGAGCCGCAAGCGGCAGATTGAGGGGACACCGGACTGTGCGCCCGCGTTGGCGACCCAAGGCCTGATTACGCTGTGGATAACATCTGACGTTTAACACGCGCCTCGATCGGGACAGTGCTGATCTTGAAAGTAGGCTTTCGCAGTAATTCTAGTTATTTCAAATAGTTATGGCGCGATCGGCTTGCCAGGGGATAGGGCTGGCTGTCACGGCTGGCCTTACGGAACTGAACCTTAACATTACCGGTGTCGAGAAATAACGCGGAACGGCCTCTTGAAAGCCCCTTGGGTTCCCTGTTCCCGCAATCTTGTCTCGGCGTCGTGCTCACAAACGGCGCTCCGAACCAGCAACGCAATCAGGCGGCTTACGACCCCAAAGCGGACTTGACGCGTCGGTGCAGTCCGTCGGGCGACTAAGCAGGAACGTATGTCAGCCTAACCGTGTCCTCGCCAACGAGATCGGTGGAAACAAGGCGGAGCGGCGGTCGGGACCGGCGAAGAATGTGAAATGGACCCGCGGAGCGGGACCGCTTGAACCGGTTTGTTAGTTGGAAACTGACCGCTCCTGATCCCTTTCTA
>NZ_JBEGDB010000431.1:0-4627 GCF_043638955.1 Bradyrhizobium sp. 31Argb
GATCAAAGCTTCGCAGCCATGATCCATCTGACCGCTGCCGTGATAAACTCCCGATGAATCCCAACAGACCCTAGAGCGTTCCCTAAACAAAAATCAAAAAGGGTCGCACGAATGCGACCCTTTTTTCGTGCAGGGAACGGTCGCATGACATGCCTCTAATCCATCATCGCCATCCAGAAATTCCACTGGTCTGTCAGCATGTTGCTAGATGGTGGGGGAGGCAGGACTCGAACCTGCGAAGCCATGAGGCGGCTGATTTACAGTCAGCTCCCTTTGCCACTCGGGACACTCCCCCGTCCCAACAGCGTCGGACGCCACCCGCCCGAAGTGGCGGCGGACAGGTCAATCGGTGACGCTGGTGACCGCGGGACCCGTCGGGGTGCGCGGCCGGCGCGTTTATGTGCGAAGGGAGGTGGCAAAGTCAACCAAGGGAAGCCGTTAATCGGCATCCTTTTGCCGGCAAAATTGCCATTGTCCGGAACCCGTGAGACAAGGCCCGTGATGAGCGATCGTGACCGCAAGCCCCCATTCCGCCGCGGCGGGGCTAAACCACTCGAAAAAGGGCGAAAATCGGCCGGGCGGCCGGTTTGGCGCAGCCGCGATTCGGATGCCGACGGCCCGGTGATTCTCTACGGCTGGCATACGGTTTCGCTGGCGCTGGCCAATCCGGAGCGCCGGATCCGCAAGCTGTTCGTAACCGAGAATGCGGCCCGACGGCTCGCCGAAGAAGGCATCGACACCCGCGTGTCCCCGGAGCTCGTCCGCCCCAGCACGATCGACCAGCGTCTGGGACCGGATGCCGTGCATCAGGGGCTGCTGGTGGAGGCCGATCCCCTGCCCTCGCCGGATATCGATACGCTCGAGCCCGAGGGCATCGTGCTGGTGCTCGACCAGATCACCGATCCGCACAATGTCGGCGCCATCCTGCGCTCGGCCGCGGCCTTCGCGGTGAAGGCGATCGTCACCACCGCGCGCCACAGCCCCGAGGCGACCGGCGTGCTCGCGAAATCGGCCTCCGGCGCGCTGGAGCTGGTGCCGCTCATCACCGTGCAGAACCTCGCCCGCGCGCTGACCGCCTTGAACGAGCGCGGCTTCCTGACCGTCGGCCTCGACAGTCAGGGGAGCGAGGATCTCAGTCAGGCCGCGCTACGGCAGCCGCTCGCGCTGGTGCTCGGCGCCGAAGGCAAGGGATTAAGACAACTGACGCGGGAGACCTGCAGCGTGGTGGCGCGGCTCGACATGCCCGGCGAGATCAAGAGCCTCAACGTCTCGAACGCTGCAGTGCTCGCGCTCTATATCGGCGCAAGCCGGCTCGGCCTGATGTGAAAGCGTCCGCTCGCACGATGCGAACGGGCGCCAATTTCAGGAAGCGCCTGTCAGGTCAGTAGTAGCGGCGCAGCACGCGCTGGCCGTGATAATATTGCGAGTGGCCGTAGCGATAGTGCGAACGATAGTAGCGCGGGCGCAACGGACGATAGTACGAGACCCCACCCTCGCGATAGGTCGGGACCGGCGCCCAGTTGCCCGGGCCGGTATAGGTCGGCCCCTGGTTGACATAGTAGTATTGCTGCTCTGGATCCGGGAGCCGCTGGGTGACCCAGCCGTAGCCAGGGCCACAGCCGCCGCAGCCAGAGGTGTAGTTGTAGCTCACGACCGGCGCGGAATAGACCGGCGCGGCGTAGACCGGCGGCGCGCAGGGGCTGGCATAATAGCCATAAGAGCCGCACGGCGAGCACGAGCCGTACCCGCACGCCATTGCGGGTGCCGCAGCCATGACCGCGACTGCCGCGACCATTCCTGAAATTATGTGACGCATTACCTACTCTCTCCTGTTGGTGTGTTCTTGTTGGCTCATCTCTTTGTTTGAGCATGATCTCCGCGCAAACGCTTTGCGTTTGTCGCGAGGGAAAACCGATTTCCACTTTTCCGGACCATGCTCTAGCGCGGAATTCTCGGCGGCCGGCGGTGATGGTCGCGCGGGAACTGGTCATACTGCGGCGCGTAGATGATGGGCGGCGCATCGACGGGCGGGCCTGACTGCGCCGGCAGCGGCATCGACTGCGCGGACCAGGATTGGTGATAGCTTTCGGCCGGCTTGGGCAGACGCCGGTTCGAGGGCGGCTCGATCTCCAGGCGCCCATAGCCCGGCATGTGGCCGAGGCTCGGATAATAATGGCCGACATTGGGCTCGGAATCGATGTAGCGGCCGCCATAGATGGTCGGCTGCACGTGGACGTTCTTGCCGAGGCCCCACTCACCTTCGATCACGGCATAGGAGGCGTCGATGCCGTTGATGATGATCGGCACGCCACGGCGATAGGGAACGACGATATCGAAGCCGCCGCCGGAGCCGCCGCCGGCAAAGGCCGTCGACGTCATCGCCAAAAGAATCCCCGCTGTAATGCCAACGCGCATTGGTTGCTTTCCTGTCTCGTTCAGCAACCTAATCGAATGCGCGCAGCCAAAGGTTAAGGCGGCAGGCCAAACTGCCGGTAAGCCTAACGCGTGAGCACGCCGGCTCGCTCAATTCCGGCCGATCGCGATCAGGACGAGCCCGACCGCGCCTTGCAGCCCGCGGTTGGCCCAGGTGAGCCAGCGCGCGGATGCCGCGATCGGCACCGCAATCACGGTGGACAGCGCGCCCATGCCTACCATCGAGCCAATCCCGAACAGGGCAACATAGCCCAGTCCGACGATCGGGCTCGAGGCCTGCGACACCGCAAGCACCAGCAATGCTGCAGAACCGGCCATGCCGTGCATCAAGCCGATCAGCAGCGTGCGCCAGCGAAAGCCGTGCGCGTGGACATGTGTGGCGACATGATGCGGCTTCGTCTCGCCGGCATGGCTGTGGGCGTGGAAATGCACCGTTCCGTCGCCGTGGCCATGGCGGTGGAAATGGACGCGGTCGCGCCACAGACGCCACAGCACATGGGCACCGAGCCCGATCAGCATGATGCCGACGGCGCCCTCGATCGGCCGGGCCACCGTCTCGGGGATCGCGTGTCCGAGCAGGATGGCGGCGCCCGCGAAGCAGAACAGCGTCAGCGTATGGCCGAGCCCCCAGGTAAGCCCGTGCCTGACGATGTCGCCGACATGGGTCCGGCGCGCGGCGATGCTGGAGACGGCAGCGATATGGTCGGGCTCGAGCGCATGCTGCATGCCCAATAGAAAACCAAGTCCCAGGATTCCAAACATGCGCGCCGCCCGCTCCAACACCCCATTTGACACGAAGTCACGGCCCTTGTCAGGCACTGCTTCAACAAAGGGCGGCGTATCAACGTCCGCGAGTACCAACCTTCCTATGCGCTTGCTGCGATCACCTGGGTTTGAAGTCGCGTGAACAGGATGAGTGGAACAGGCCGGCCGCGCGGCCGCTTGGTGTCGGTTGCGACTTCAAGGAGAATCTCACATGAGACCACTCGCTATCGTCGGCACCGCCGCGCTGCTCGCTTCCGCCCTGGCCGCTCCCGCCGGGGCGCAACAGGTGATCTACAATCCCGGCTATTGCGCTCAGTTCTATCCGAACGCCAATTGCCAGAACCAAGGACCGGGAAATCCCTATACCGGCAGCTACCAGCAGCGTCGCGCCGCCGCCTATCAGTACAACAATGGCTGGAACAATGGCTGGAACAACAGCTACGCTCGCTGGGACGATCGCAGCGGCTTCTGGCCGGGCAACGTCGCCGCCGGGGTTGTCGGAGGCGCCGTCGGCACGGCGGCCGCGGTCGCCACGGCGCCATTTGCCGGTTTCGATAACGGTTACCGAGGCGGCTACTACACCCAGAGCTACGCTGAGCGTAACGGCCTCGTCTGCACGCCCGGCACCTGGTTCCGCGGCGAGGATGGCCGCCGTCACCCCTGCCAATAACCCGATCGACGAGTTGGGGAAAAGGCGGTCGCCCGGCCGCCTTTTTCCTGCACGGGTCTTGCCTGGCTGCCCTCAGGTTCTGGCCCTGCGCCGACAAGTCTGATATGCGAGCGGCCGAAATTGCCGGCTTAGCTCAGCGGTAGAGCAGCGGTTTTGTAAACCGAAGGTCGGGGGTTCAATCCCCTCAGCCGGCACCATCCGCTTCATCAAAGCGCCGTGTTTTGCGCCAAGATCGTTTCAAGCCATTTCCATTGTCGAGGCGGACCGCGCGCGTATTTCAGCCGAACAGGATTTTAAGAATGACTTATTTCATCTACGCCCGCGACGGCACGGGGCAGATCATCCTAAGGCGCGAGAGTGAGGATGCCGCGCTGAAGAAAGCGCACGAACTCAAGGAGATGGGCTGGTTCGACGTCGAGATTCGACAGGACAAGAAGCCTGCCGCTGCCTGATGAACCTTTGCGGTTCGTGCCGGACATACGTTCGAGGTGCCACATGTCCGACACACAGCACTACCGGTTTCAATCCGAGCAAGCGAAGCGGCTGGCCTATCAGGTCATTGATGCAGACGTTCGCGAAAAACTGCTCGAAATGGCCGATGAATATGACCGCTACGCTGACCTGATCGAAGCAAAGGCCTCCGAACGGCTGGCCGAGACGACCGCAACACCACTTCCCGCGAGCTAGCATTACAGTTGTAATTGACTGAGGATTCTGAATCCATGGGCAACCATGATTCGAAGATCGTGGACGCAGGCA
>NZ_JBEGDB010000432.1:0-4603 GCF_043638955.1 Bradyrhizobium sp. 31Argb
AAAGCTCGCGCCAAACTCGGCCGCGCCTATCCAGCCACCCCCAAAGAGTCAAAATCACTGTGATAGACCACTAGCCGATTTCAGACCCGGACTCGATCCGGCATGGTGGGATCGCCGCTTTCCGCCTCGGCGAACCCCGCCTGCAGAACCTCCTCGCGCTTGTGACGGAGATGGGTGCGCAAGATATGGGAGAGGCCGACGCCGTCGCGACGCTGCAGCGCGTTGAGGATCGCTTCGTGCTCATGAAGCGCTAAGGCCCAGCGGTCGGATGTCATCGGCGTGACATAGCGCGCGCGCCGAATACGCGCCGTGACCGAATTGTACAGACCGATGAGCACGGGATTGCCGGCCGCCGCAACGATCGCCTCGTGAATGGCCCGGTTGCAGCGGTAGTACTGAATCAGATCGCCGTTACGATAATGATGTGCCATCGCGGCATGCGCAGCGGCAATCTCACCTATTTCTTCCTCAGTGATGCGCTCACACGCAAGCTCGCCGGCCAGGGCTTCGAGCCCTTGGCAGACCTCGAACAGGTCACGCATGTCCTTGTCGGTAAGCCTGGCTGCGCGGGAGCCGCGGTTTGGCAGCAACTGCACAAGGCCTTCGGCCGCCAGCACTTTGAGGGCTTCGCGCAGCGGCGTGCGCGAGATCTGCAGCCTTTCGCATAGATCGCGCTCGGGAATCCGAGCGCCAGGCGGTATTTCGCCGTCGAGCAGGATCGCGCGAATGCGGCTGACGACCTCCTCATGCAGCATTTCGTCGAGCCTCCAATTTTGAATTCAAAATGGAAGAATATCTGCAGGATGGCGGCGGTTCCAGCTTGATAAACCCAAATTTTGCATTCAAAATTGTGAAAACGATTGGATAGAGGAAATGGATCAGGACGTGGCGGAAGATCTCGTTTTCGAGGTCGCGAGCGGCATTGGACGGGTCACGTTCAATCGTCCTCAGGCCAGAAACGCCTTCACTTTCGAAATGTACGAGCGGCTCGCCGAGATCTGCGAGCAGGCGAACAGCGATCAGGCAATCAAGGTGCTGGTGCTTCGCGGCGCTGGCGACAAGGCCTTCGCCTCGGGAACGGACATCAACCAGTTCCGCGCCTTCACGACGCCGCAGGACGCACTCGATTACGAGAACCGTATCGACCGCGTGCTCACCACGCTCGAGCAGTGCAGGGTGCCGACGATCGCCGCGATCAACGGCTTCTGCACCGGCGGCGGTGCCGGCATCGCCGCGGCCTGCGATCTGCGCATCGGCACCAGAAGCGCGCGGATCGGCTTTCCCATTGCCCGCACGCTCGGCAATTGCCTGTCGATGTCGAATGTCAGCCGGCTCACCGCCCTTGTTGGACCGGCGCGCGTCAAGGATTTGATCTTCACGGCGCGGCTGGTCGAAGCCGCCGAGGCCGCGGCGATCGGCCTGCTCACGGAGGTGGTCGACGATCTCGCGGCGCTCGACGGGCGTGCCGATGAGGTCGCTCGGCTCCTTGCCGGCCACGCACCGCTGACGCTCAGCGCGACAAAGCAGGCGGTCGCACGCTTGCAGAAGCGGCTGACGCGCGAGGAGGGCGAGGACCTCATCGTCATGTGTTACATGAGCGAGGATTTTCGCGAGGGGCTGGACGCGTTTCTCAACAAGCGCGCACCGCAATGGCGCGGGCGATAGGGATATGACGATGCAAGGCAACCAATCGCAGTCCGCTGCTCGCCCGCAAGGACCGCTCGCCGGCCTCAAGGTCGTCGACCTCACCCATGTCATGGCGGGACCGACCTGCACGCTGATGCTCGCCGACATGGGCGCCGATGTCATCAAGATCGAGAAGTGGCCGAACGGCGATGACACCCGCCATTCGGTGCCGCCGAAGATTGGCGACGAGGCGGCCTCGTTCCTGATGATGAACCGCAACAAGCGTGGCGTGGTGCTGGACCTGAAAACCGCCGACGGCAAAGAGGTGCTGCGGCGGCTGATCGCACGTGCCGATGTGCTGGTCGAGAATTTCGCGCCGGGTGCGATGGAGCGGCTGGGCTTCGGCTATGAGGCGTTGCACGATGAGTTCCCGGCGCTGATCTATTGCTCGCTCTCGGGGTTCGGCCGCACCGGACCCTACAAGCATCGCCGCGGCTTCGATCTGGTCGCCCAGGCCATGAGCGGGATCATGAGCTTCACTGGCGAGCGGCCAGACGGCCCGCCTGTGAAGTGTGGTCCACCCCTATCGGATATTACCGCGGGCCTCTTGGCCTGCATGGGAATCCTGGCTGCGTACACGCATCGACTGAGGACCGGTGAAGGGCAGTGGGTCGAGACCTCGCTGTATGAGGCGGCGCTGGTGCAGACCTACTGGCAATCGACCATCGCGCTCGCCACCAACACGGCGCCGCGCGCGATGGGCTCGGCGCATCCGCTCAACGCGCCATACCAGGCATTCGAGGCTTCGGACGGCTGGCTCGTTGTCGGGGGCGCCAATAACAAGAATTGGCTGTTGATGCTGGAGGCGCTGGGCGCAACCGAGCTTGCATCCGATCCGCGCTTCGTGACCGGCGCTGATCGCATGGCGCATCTGAAGGAGCTCGAAGCGGTCTTGAGCGAGCGCTTCCGCGCGGGGACACGGGCGCACTGGCTCACGGTCTTGGGAGGGAAGGGCGTGCCATGCGGTCCTGTCCACGACATGCTGGAAGCGCTGAACGATCCGCAGACGCTTGCGCGCGAGATGGTCGTGGAGGTCGAGCATTCGACGCTCGGACCGGTGAAGACGATTGGGCTCCCGGTCAAGTTCTCGGTGACGCCCGGGAAAGTGCGTTCTGGCGCGCCGGTCTATGGCGAGCATACGCGCGAGGTGCTGTCCGAGTATGGGTTCGATGACAGTCAGATCGAAGCGCTCGAGAAAGAAGGCGCAATCGTCTCGGCAGCCATCGGTCGATAAAAGCAGCTCGTGTAACGTCGCGATAGGCCGATACGACAAACAAAACAGGCAAAAAATCAGCCGGAGGAAACCATGGACGTCACGTCGAGATTCCTGCTGCCTGCCGCCGCAATCCTGCTCGCCGGCACGATTCCGGCGGGCGCGGCCTGGCAGCCGCAGAAGCCGATCGAGTTCGTCGCGACCGCAGGGCCGGGCGGCGGCACCGACAATCTGGCGCGTGCGGTCCAGAACATCATCACCAAGTACAAGCTGACCGACCAGCCGATCGTGGTCGTCAATAAGGGCGGCGGCAGCGGTGCGGAAGGTTATGTGTACGGCAAGGCTTCGGCCGCCGATCCCCACAAGGTGATCTTCGGCACGTCGAACGCATGGCAGCAGCCGCTCGTGTCCAAGGTCGCCTTCAACTACACCGATCTCACTCCGATCGCCGCGATGGCGCAGGATGAGTTCCTGCTCTGGGTCAAGCAGGACGCGCCGTACAAGACGGTCAGCGATTATCTGAAGGCGGCGGCCGCGAATGAATTCAAGATGGGCGGAGCGCAGTCGAAGGATACCGACGAGGTGCTGACCCGTATGATGGAAAAAGTCGGGCACATCAAGTTGACCTACATTCCGTTCAAGAGCGGCGCCGAGGCCGCCGTGCAGCTCGCGGGCGGTCATATCGACTCTCACGTCAACAACCCCTCTGAAAGCCTGGGGCAATGGCGCGGCGGAACGCAGCGCCCGCTCTGTGTCTTCAGTCCTAAGCGACTGTCGCAGGGGCCTAAGGTCACCGCGACCGAAGGCTGGAGCGACGTGCCGACCTGTGTCGAACAGGGACTCGACATCTCGCAGTATGAGCAGCCCCGCACCGTCTGGCTGCCCGGCAAGGTCACGCCGGAGCAGACTACCTTCTATGTCGAACTCATGAAGAAGGTGCGAGCGACACCGGAATGGAAGGACTACATCGAGAAAACCTCGCAGGTCGACACCTTCCTGACGGGGGCCGAGTTCGACAGCTACATCAAGCAGGACCTCGAGCACATCAAGCAGGTCGCGGCCGAGCAGGGGTGGCTCGTCAAGTGAGCCGGTCGGCCACGTCGAGCGAAGCTATCCGGGCTTAGCGCCGGGCTGGAGCAGATCGATGGTCTCACGCCGTGCTCTCGAAATTGCAACCGCCATTCTCACCGGCGGCTTCGGTGTCGCCGTGGTGGTGTCCAGCTTCGACAACGGCATCGGCTGGTCGGCCGCCGGAATCGATGCCGGCACCTTTCCGTTCCTGGCCGGTGTGATCATCGTTGCTGGCAGCCTCTACAATCTCGCCCGCGGTGTCCTGCCGGGCGGCACGCTGGCAAGCGTTCCCGTGGCCATCACAGGAATCGAGCTGCGCCGCCTCGCAGGGCTGTTCGTGCCTGCCGCTCTCTTCGTGGCGCTGATCCCGATCGTCGGGATGTATGTGGCCTCAGCCGGCTACGTCTTCGCTGTGCTGGCGCTGCCGAGGCATCAATCGCTGCTTCGCTCGCTGGCGATGGCATCGGCCACGCCGCTCGCGCTGTATGTGGTGTTCGAGCGCATGTTCCAGGTGACGCTGCCGCACGGCGCGCTTGCCGCCGCATTCGGGCTCTAAGGGTAGGGGAATCGCATATGGCCTTAGGGGGTATTGCATAGCGGAGCGAATTGGATTCTTCGGGTGTCTCCCGATTC
>NZ_JBEGDB010000433.1:0-4597 GCF_043638955.1 Bradyrhizobium sp. 31Argb
CAGATCAAAGCTTCGCAGCCATGATCCATCTGACCGCTGCCGTGATAAACTCCCGATGAATCCCAACAGACCCTACATCACTTGTTCAAAAAATTCAGCGGCAACCCAGGCCGCGACCAGTCCATCGCGATCAGCTCGCCCTTGCCTGACAGCGTGATGTAGGCGGTCTTCAGCTCAGGTCCGCCAAAGGCGATGTTGGTGGTGACGCGGTCGCCGGTCGGCACCTGCTCGACCAGGGTACCGTCAGGCGCGATCACGGAGATGCAGCCCGAGACCAGCGTCGCCACGCAGACATTGCCGCTCGCCTCCACCGCAAGCGAATCGAACATCTGGTAGCCGCCGAGCCCGGCAATCGGCTTGCCGCGTTCGCCGCGATAAATCACGTCGCGCGGCTTGACGGTTCCAGGCGCAGAAAGATCATAGGCCCAGAGCCGCGCGGTCGGCGTCTCCGCGATGTAAACCGTGTTCTCGTCCGGCGACAGGCCGATGCCGTTGGCGGGCAGCAGGCCGTGCACGCCTTCGACAATCTCCTTCATGCCGGGCTTGATGTAATAGAATGCGCCGACATCCATCTCGCGGGCGCGACGCTTGCCGAGATCGGAGAACCAGAGCCCGCCATGCTTGTCGAAGACAAGGTCGTTCGGTCCCCTCAGGGCATGCTCGCCGCATTTGTCGACGACGGTCTCGACCTTGCCGGACTGCAGGTCGACGCGCTGGATCGAGCCGCCGATATAATCGTCCGGCTGCGGCCCCGGCATGATCATGTTGCGCGTCGGGATCCAGCTAAAGCCGCCATTGTTGCAGATGTACATCTTGCCGTCGGGACCGAGCGCCGCGCCATTGGGGCCGCCGGGAATCTGCGCCACCACGTCCTTGCGCCCGTCCGGATAGACCCGCGTTAGCCGCTTCCCGCGGATTTCGACCAGCACCACCGATCCATCCGGCATCACCACCGGCCCTTCCGGAAATTCGAGATCGGTGGCAAGAACGCGGATATTGGCCATGAAATCCTCCCGGCTGCTTGTGGCTGCAAGGGGATTTTTCAGCCGGCCCCACGCAACGTGTTGTTGGCGTGAAGTTATGACAAAGACGCCGTTGCTTGCCAAGCAAGCGCGAAGCAGGGCAGCTTTGCGAGCTGCCGTAGGATGGATAGAGCGCCAGCGAAACCCATCGTCTCGCCCCATCACAGCCGGCGCATTGATGGGTTTCGCTGCGCTCTACCCATCCCACACGTCCATCACTCCTTGACCGGCACCCAGATCTCGAGGCCGCCATTGCCGGTCATAGGATCGAACGTCTCGTCATAGCGCTCGAAGTTCGGCGCATCGGCCGCCTTCATGCCGGATTGCGGCAGCCAGTGATTCCAGATCGTGTTCACGGTCCGCCGGATCGTGGAGATGTGCTCGCTGTGGGTGAAGACCGCATATTTCTGCTCGGGGATTCGCACCCGGCTGAACTCGCGCGGCAGATCGGAGAAGTCGGCGACCTCGACGCCGGCGATGTAATCGAAATTGCCGGCGTCATCTCCGTTGCAGCAGACGCCATAGGCGACGTTGCCGATGCGGCCGGGAATATTGCCGACCGTCTGGTGAAAGCGTTGCCACTGGTTCGGAATGCCGGCGCCATCGCAATTCCCGTGATTGTAGCGTTCGCCGACGCCGGCGACGAGGAACGCCTTTCCGGTCGCAATACGCGGCGGGCTGAGATGATCGAGCGCGGTTGAATCCATCATGATCGGCTCCTGTAGTTTAAGCTTGCCGAGGCACGTCGTGGCGCGAACCGTTTCGGGCGTGACGCCGAAATGGTCGCGGAACGCGCGGGTGAACGCTTCGTGAGAACCGTAGTCCGCATCCAGCGCCAGGCTGAGAATATCCGGCGCGCCGCTCGCGAGCGCGCGAGCCGCCTCGCTGAGACGGCGGGCGCGCACGTATCGCATCACCGAAAACCCCGTCGCCGCCGCAAACGCGCGCACCAGGTGGAAGCGCGAGACACCGGCGATGCCGGCGATCTCGTCGAGCGTCAGCGGCTGACCAAGATGGCTCTCGATGTACCAGAGCGCCTTCTGGGCTGGATTCATGGCTGTCGGCCTTCCCTCAAAGCGCGTCCATCATGCGCGATCGCGCCGAACACCGTTTGACAGTCCTTGCTGTCCGGCAGCAATCAGAGCGTCGTTCCGTCCCACGGAAATTGCAACCCACCCCTTCGCTGGCAAGGCCAAGCCAATCGTGCATACTCGCTGACGCATCGATCCGACGGCTCACCCAAAGCTGCCCATAATCAAGACTGCAAGAGCCGCGGCGAACTGTCAGGGAGGACAATGATGCATTACCGGCTCTTGAACTATGCCCAATCCACGCTGCTTGCGACACTTCTGGCTGTCGCGCTCGCGGGAACCGCCAGCGCACAAAAGAAATACGACCCCGGTGCCACCGACACCGAAATCAAGATCGGCAACATCATGCCCTACTCCGGCCCGGCTTCGGCTTATGCCACCATCGGCAAGACCGAAGCGGCCTATTTCAACAAGCTCAACGCGGAAGGCGGCATCAACGGCCGCAAGATCAACTTCATCAGCTATGACGACGCCTATAGCCCGCCGAAGACGGTCGAACAGGCACGCAAGCTCGTCGAGAACGACGAGGTGCTGCTGATCTTCAACCCGCTGGGCACGCCGGGCAATACCGCGATCCAGAAATACATGAACTCGAAGAAGGTGCCGCAGCTCTTCGTCTCTACGGGAGCCGCCAAGTGGAACGACCCGAAGAACTTTCCGTGGACCATGGGCTGGCAGCCCAGCTATCAGGTCGAAGCGCGGATCTACGGCAAGTACATCCTGCAGAACTATCCCGGCAAGACGATCGGCGTGCTCTACCAGAACGACGATTTCGGAAAGGACTATGTGATCGGCCTGCGCGACGGCCTCGGCGATCAGGCTGGCAAGCTGATCATCGTGGAGGCCTCCTACGAGACCAGTTCGCCCACGGTGGATTCCCAGGTGGTGCAGATCAAGGGCGCCAATCCCGACATCTTCGTCAACATCGCGACGCCGAAATTCGCGGCGCAGGCGATCAAGAAGATCGCCGAGCTGGATTGGCACCCGGTGCAGTTCCTGACCAACGTGTCCGTCTCGATCGGCGGCGTCATGAAGCCGGCCGGCTATGAGGCCAGCCAAGGCGTGCTTTCCACCAACTATCTGAAGGATCCCAAGGACGCCGAATGGAAGAACGATCCCGCCATGAACGAGTGGCGGGCATTCATGGGCAAATGGTATCCTGAAGGCGATCTCGACGACGCCGCGACCGTGTTCGGCTATGGCGTCGCCAAGGGGCTCGAGCAGGTGCTGCGCCAATGCGGCGACAACCTCACCCGCGAGAATGTCATGAAGCAGGCGGCCAATCTCGATTTCCAGATCGGCATCTACCTGCCGGGCACGCGCATCAAGACCGGCCCGAACGACTTTGCGCCGATCGAGCAGCTCCAGATGACGCGCTTCAAAGGCGAGAGCTGGGAACGGTTCGGCCCCGTCATGAGCGGCGAGAAGAGCTCTTAAAAGTAGCCATCGCTTCAAATCGACGTATCCCGCTCGCGCGGGATACGTCATTCGGCAGTGGAGAAACGCCATGAAAATCACTGATGTCCGTGCACACCACATCCGCATTCCCTATGACGCCGGCCCCGCGAGCTTCCGGCAGGGCGCGTCGGCAATCGCGGCGCTCGACATGGTGCTGGTCGAAGTCTCGACCGATAGCGGCCTCACCGGTTGGGGCGACGCCTTCGCCTATGTCTGTCCGCGCACGACCTGCACCGCGATCGAGGAAATGATCGTGCCGCAGGCGCGTGGCCTCGACGTGCCTGATACCTCCGGCATTCCCGCCGTCATGGAGCAGATCCAGCGCAACCTGCATCTGTTCGGCCGCTACGGCATCACGATGTTCGCGATCTCGGGGCTCGACATCGCGCTGTGGGACCTTGCCGGCAAGATCAAGGGCGTGCCGCTGCATCGGCTGATCGGCGAGGCCAGACGCGCAAAGATCCCGGCCTATGCGAGCCTGATGCGGATCGGCACGCCGGAACATATCGCGAGCGAATGCGAGGCCGCGCTCCGTCGCGGCTATGGCGCGATCAAGCTGCACGAGACCACGACGCCGGCGGTGTTCGCGGCACGCAACGCGATCGGCAGCGACGTCCCGCTGATGGTCGACATGAACTGCCCGCTGGATGGCCCGAGCGCGATTGCTTTCGCTCAGGCCTGCCAGGCGGCAAGTCCGATGTTCCTCGAGGAGCCGGTCTGGCCCCCGGAGGATTTTGCCACGCTCGCCGACGTGCGCGCCAAGGGCGGCCTCGACATCGCGGCGGGCGAGAATGCCTGCACCGTGCACCAATTTCGCCAGATGATGACGGCGGACGCCGTCAGCCATGCGCAACCCTCGGTGACCAAGGTCGGCGGCATCACCGAGTTCCTGAGAGTTGCGGCGCTCGCCGACGAACTCGGCGTCAAGATCGTTCCGCACTCGCCCTATTGTAACCGGCATGAGGCCCCCACCTAGCCATCCTTCGGCTTGCGCGCGATACAGCCTGGCATGAGCGGATCGGTGGA
>NZ_JBEGDB010000434.1:0-4513 GCF_043638955.1 Bradyrhizobium sp. 31Argb
CACTTTGGCGTAGAGCTCACCAGGCCGCCGCCCAGCGCGCGCACTTCAAAACAAAAAGACAACTGTAATGCTAGAACGACCGCCATCAGCAGCTCAATTGAACGTAGGTAATCGTCGGGTATCCAAAGGGTAGGACGGAACGATACGAAGGTTTATGTCGAGATCGGCTAGGCAACGCCAAACTCGCCGCTCGCGCCCGGCTCGGCCACCATATGCCGCACCAGGATCATTTCCAATCCGACTTCCGAACAAGGGGCGACGCGGAATTGATTAGTCAATTGCCGGCCGGCACCCTTCAGATAGAGGAGGAAGCCGGGCAACTTGGCGAACATTGCTGCCTCAATGAATCCCCGCGTATGCGCGGGCATGGCGGCGCAACTTCGAGGCCCCTCGATCGCGCGTTACCGCTGTAGCTGGATTGCATTAGAGCGTGATCCGCAAACGTGGAAACCGCTTTTCCGAGAAGATCATGCTCAAACAAAAAATATAGAGCGGAATGACGATTCGAAGAAAAGTCAGTCATCACGCCTTACGGTCGTGATCCTTTCGCAACATGGCGACTTGATCGTGTCTCGACCGCCCGATTTTGATTCGCATCAAATCCTTCGCGATGCCGCGTGTGTGACAGAGACGTCGCGCGACTCCCCGCGCTGACTTGGGAATCGAAGAATTTGATGAGAACAAGAACAATTCTGACGACAGCCTCGCTGCTCGTGAGGCATTCGGTGGGGCCACCATGTCGCTGCAAGCTGCCGATCTCGCATCGGCGGCGATCTACACCAAAGCGCCGCCGGTCGAACCATTCAATCCCTGGATGATCCGCCTGCGCGTGCTCGGCGTTTTGCCGGATGCTCGAGGTAGCTCGGTTAACGTCTTCGGCGTTCCGGGCCTGTCGTCACCGAATTTGGGGCTCTCGATCAGCGATCAAGTGGTCCCGGAGCTCGACATCACCTATTTCTTCACCCCGAACATCGCCGCCGAACTCATTCTCGGCGCGACCAAGCATCACATCAACGGCACCGGGACGCTCAACGGGCTCGACATCGGCAAATCCTGGCTGTTGCCGCCGACGTTGACGCTGCAATATCACTTCACCGATTTCGGCGCGTTCAAGCCGTATATCGGTGCCGGCATCAACTACACCGTATTCTTCAACCAGTCGGCGGGCAACACGCCGGTCGCTGGCCTCGCGGTCACCGACCTGCAGATCAGCAACCAAGTTGGCGCCGCGGTCCAATTCGGCTTCGACTACATGCTCGACCGTCACTGGGGCTTCAACGTTGACGTGAAGAAGTTGTGGCTGCGGCCGGATTATTCGGCGACCGTAAACAAGGCGATTCCGGTCACCGGGCGCGCCAATATCGACCCATGGCTGGTCGGCGGCGGCATCACCTACAAGTTCTGACCCAAGAGCACGATCGGGGAAAAGTGGAAACCGGGTTGCGCAAACAAAAAGATCGAGCGAGCTGACGGTTCGAAGAAGCGTCATCTCTCTCAGCGCCGGGAGCCGGGCCCGGCGCCGCATTCGCTTTAGCTTTGCGCTATTGGCGGAGCCAACATGAGGTGACGGACCAGATCGAAGGGTAAGAGTGATTGATCAAGCCATTTTCCATCTCGGCGAGCGTCGCGCAAAGCGCCACAAGGACATCAACGTCAGGGATTCAAACGGCTCGCCGCTGGAGGTGGCAGGGCATGGTGATCAGGGACTTGAAATCCAAAGGCTCGTCCACGGTGATCAAGCGCGCACCCTGATCAGGAACATCCATCTTACCGAGGATCCCGACGAAAGCGAAGGCCGCACCTATAAGGTCAAGGGCCCGGTTGGGCACGGAGTTCTTGATGAAGGACCGTGAGGTCACCACCACTCATCACCCTGGCGAAAGAGGGTAACCCAGGATTCCAGAGACGCCAGTCGTCAGATGGAAGCCGAGGCTAACTTGATAGCCCGCGCAAGCTGCCTTTAACCGAGCCCTCAGCTCCGCTTCAACACCATCACCAGGCGGTCGACACGTTTACCTTCCTTGAGATGGGACTCGACGATTTCGTCGATGTCGTCAGGCGTGGTTGGACGGTACCAGACGCCATCGGGATAGACCACCATCAAGGGACCGGCCTTGCAAAAGCCGAGGCAGCCCGCCGCCGTGAAGCCGATATCGGTGAGCCCTTGCACTTCGATCGCCTTGCTCGTCCTGTCCCACAGGGCTTGCGCACCAGCTGCACCGCAGCTGCCGTGCGGATGAGTAGGCGGACGCTGGACGTGGCAGGCAAAGACATGATGCCTGTAGAGTTGAGGAAGCTCGAATTCCGTTTCTGAGTTCATGAGCCCGCCACGCATTCGATTGGGTTCATCTGAAGGGGGACAAGGTCCGAGTGCACCGCTCGGGACCGCGGTCGTCAGCGCGAGCGCGTGAAGCTCGTCACCCATTATCCCGTTGAGCGCCGCATACACAATCTGATGCTGCTTCGGCTCTTGACTGTGAAGGCGCGCGAAACGACGCGGGCGCCATAATGATCGCCGTCGCCGGCTAGATCAGTCATGGACACCTCCGCGTCCGAAAAGCCTTTCCTGATCAGGGCTTCGATGTCTGGTCCCCTCATCGCGATCTGCCTTGCTCCCGCTTGGCTTGCTCCACCATCTTGCTTCTCCATGCAAGCTTCGAACCAAGATGCGCGCCGCGCGCTTCTGCGCCGATCCTTCTCGGTCTGCCGACGTACAACTGCCACTCATCGTCACGTTTGCTACAGCAACGGTCTCTTTTGTTGCGGACGTGACAAACATCGAGCAGACGCGTGCGCCTCCAGCTTTTCCGCAGCTAGCCCCCAAAATAGCCGAAGAATCCCGATCCTTCCGCATGGCCCGGCTCTTGCAATGTCATCTCGCGGAAGGATGTAGCGCGTCACGACCGTCGTCTTCTCGGAGGAGCCCATGAATTTTCGCCAAGCTGCCTGATGAGCTCGACGCCTCGCTACAGCAGGGCATGACCGCTTACCGGCACCATTCGGCGCGAACCGACCGCATCTTTCGGTGAGCGCTGAACGCTCTGACGAGAGCGCGCGATCGCCGAGCGCGGCTTGCGCAAGGGCGCAAGCCAAGCCGGCTGGGACCACGACGGCGCCCATGGCAAACCACAATCGGGGATGCCAGTGGCGTCGGCGCTTCACGCTCTCCGCCTTGAAGGCGCTTGCCTTCAATCAGTTGATTCCTGGGGCAAAGACCTCGATTACAAGGCTAGGGTCAATGGATATGTCGCTTGAATTGATGCGCGTGACTGGGGTTTGTACTTCGCAGGATTGTTCCCCCTCTCCCTGCATGCACGGCCAGCCTACTCTAAAGCGAGTCTCCCAGAACTCCTGATACAGGATCGTCATTTCACTGCCTAACGGTCCTGTCACGTCTGGGTCTGCGATCCCCCCTGCCAGCCCAGACGGAGCCCTCGGCGGTTGTAGCCGCCGAGGGCTTTCTTTGTCTCGAGCGCGTTTTGGATGTCACTAACACCTGTTCGCCTCGGCTCCCCCCACAAATGGGGCCTCATTGGAAGCGAAGCCGGCACGCGGATTCACCCGACCAAAAATGGTGCTGGCGTCGACGTTCGCCGCCTTGCCGCCTCACTCGGTGGACAGCGTGAAGCCGCGCCGCTCGCGTTCGTCCGCACGCGATTTTATGGATCTAGCAATGTGGGGAGGCTGCCCCCCGATTCTGAAAGCACGCGGGCGTGCCCTATCGCAGGCTAGGGCGGACGGAAGCAAAAGGAATGCGGGACGACGTCAGCCCCACCTATTCTCTACAGTCGGGCCGACGGCTTTCATCATACGGCTTGCCTGTCTGGTTGCGTGTCCAGTTAGCGAGCGTGGACAACGCGAAATCGAGTTCGGCGCGCGCAGTTTCGTTGGCGACCGTCTCCCGCGATGCAGCACACATGCAGGCCAGCCGGGCGTCCAACCCTCCGCGCCGACGAGAAAACCGAGATGGAGCTGCCGCGTCCGCTGGAATCGCCCTTCTCGGGCGTATAGAGTTTTGGTTGGCCAGTCCATTCGGCGAGCTAGTACCCGGAATCAGAGCTGAGTGATACGGCGGCCTTTGAACCGGCGTTGACGGACCTTTTTCTTGGTCCAGACGAAGGGCTCGGCTTTGTCGTTGTAAGCGTTGACGTAGGCATCGATGTGGTCCTAAAGCTGCTTGAGGCTTGTGAAGGAAGTGCCGCTGAGCGACTGCCCCTGCAAGATCGAAAACCATACCTCGACCTGACTGAGCCAGGACGCACTTGTCGGCGTGAAATGAAATTCCACGTTGGGGTGGGCATTGAGCCAACGCTCGTTCTTCTTGTGGGTGTTGAGGTTGTCGAGGATGACGTGAAGCTTCCGGTTTGGAAAAGCCGCGGTGACGCTGTTCATGAAATCGAGAAACTCGACGCGGCGACGTCGTTTTGAGTGCGTTGCGATGATCTTTCCGGTGGCGACTTCGAGCGCCGCAAACAGCGTTGTGGTGCCATGCCGCTTGTAATCGTGGCTCTGA
>NZ_JBEGDB010000435.1:0-4488 GCF_043638955.1 Bradyrhizobium sp. 31Argb
CCAATGCAACTTGACAATCCAGATAGTCGCTCATCCGCCGTGAGACGCGCGGAGTTAAATCACTGATTTGCCCGACGACGGAAGTGGAATGTTTTTTGCGCGAGGGCTGGACAGACTTTTGCTGATTTGCCCGTCGGGTTGATTTGTCGCGCCCGAAGTAGCCACATCGTCATTGCGAGCCACCGGGTCGGCGCGGTAGCGCCGCCCGGTGGCTCGCAATGACGGAGAGGAGTACCCTGCCCGCTTACGGGCAGCTCATCTCACGCGTACCTGCCGTGGCAGTGCTTGTACTTCTTGCCGCTTCCGCAGGGGCAATCCTCGTTGCGGCCGACCTTGCCCCAGGTGGCGGGGTTGTTGGGATCGCGGTCGGAGGGGGCGGCCTTCGGCACCAGCGAGGCGTTGGCGAAGGACATCTCGTCCTCGCCGGTGTTGGGATCGAGCTTGTGCACTTCCATCGCCGGCAGCACCGGCTGCTGCTCCTCCGGCGGGATGATCTCGACCCGCATCAATTGCGCGGTGACGGCCTCGCGCAGATGCGAGCTCATCTCCTGGAAGAGGTTGAAGGCTTCCGTCTTGTACTCCTGCAGCGGATCGCGCTGGCCATAGCCGCGCAGGCCGATCACCTGGCGCAGATGATCGAGCATGATCAGGTGCTCGCGCCAGAGATGGTCGAGCGTCTGCAACAGGATCGTCTTCTCGACGTAGCGCATCACGTCGGGACCCCATTGCGCGACCTTGGCCGCCATGCGCTCGTCGACATGCTTCTCGATCCGCGCCAGCAATTCCTCGTCGGCGATGCCCTCTTCCTTGGCCCATTCGTCGACCGGCAGGTCGACATCAAGCACGCGCTTCAATTCGTCCTTCAGCCCCGCCGCATCCCACTGCTCGGCATAGGCGTGCTCGGGGATGTGCTTGGCCACCAGATCCTCGATGAAGGCGTGGCGCATGTCGGTGACGGTCTCGGCGACACTCTCGTCCTTCATCAGTTCGACGCGCTGATCGAAGATCACCTTGCGCTGGTCGTTCTGGACGTTGTCGAATTTGAGCAGGTTCTTGCGGATGTCGAAGTTGCGCGCTTCGACCTTCTGCTGCGCCTTTTCCAGCGCCTTGTTGATCCAGGGATGGATGATCGCCTCGCCCTCTTTCAGGCCGAGCCGGGTCAGCATGCTGTCGAGCCGGTCGGACCCGAAGATGCGCATCAGATCGTCTTCCAGCGACAGGAAGAATTTCGAGCGGCCGGGGTCGCCCTGGCGGCCGGAGCGGCCGCGGAGCTGGTTGTCGATGCGGCGGGATTCATGCCGTTCGGAGCCGATGATGTAGAGGCCGCCTGGCTTGGTCACCGTCTTCGCCGGCTTGCTGCCCTTGGCGGGCTCGACCTCGACGACCTCCTCGGCCTTCAAGACGATCTCGCGGAAGCGCTCGATGTCGGCCTTGATCTGCTCGATCTTCTTCGCCTTCTCGGCTTCATCGGCGATGGCGGCCGTCTCCTGCTGGATCCGCATGTCGAGCGAACCGCCGAGCTTGATGTCGGTACCGCGGCCGGCCATGTTGGTCGCGATCGTGATCGCGCCGGGCACGCCGGCTTCGGCGACGATATAGGCTTCCTGCTCGTGGAAACGCGCGTTCAAGACCGCGAACAGTTTCGCCGGCTTGCCGGCGCGCGCAGCGGCATAGAGCTTGTCGAGCGCGCCGTGATTGCTGAAGTCGATCTGCTTGTAGCCGTGCTTGCGCAGGTACTCGGCCAGCACTTCCGACTTCTCGATCGAGGCGGTGCCGACCAGGACCGGCTGCAGTCGCTTGTTGGCGCGTTCGATCTCGGCGAGGATCGCTGCGTATTTTTCGTTCTGCGTGCGATAGACCTCGTCGTCCTCGTCGAGGCGCGCCACCGGCAGGTTGGTCGGGATCTCCAGGACCTCGAGCTTGTAGATGTCGAACAATTCGTCGGCCTCGGTCGCGGCCGTGCCGGTCATGCCTGCCAGCTTCTCGTACATCCGGAAATAGTTCTGGAAGGTGATGGATGCGAGCGTCTGGTTCTCCGGCTGGACCTGGACGTGCTCTTTGGCTTCCAGCGCCTGGTGCAGGCCTTCCGAGTAGCGGCGGCCCGGCATCATGCGTCCGGTGAACTCGTCGATGATGACAACCTCGCCGTCGCGGACGATGTAGTCCTTGTCGCGGGTGAACAGCGTATGTGCGCGCAGCGCCTGGTTGACGTGGTGGACGACCGAGACGTTCTCGACGTCGTAGAGCGACTCGCCCTTGAGCTGGCCGGCATCGCGCAGCAACCCTTCGAGCTTTTCCATGCCGCCTTCGGTCAGCGTCACCGTGCGCTGCTTCTCGTCGACGTCGTAGTCCGTCTTGTCGAGCTGGGGAAAGAACGTGTCGATGGTGTTGTAGAAATCCGAGCGGTCGTCGAGCGGGCCGGAGATGATCAGCGGCGTCCGCGCCTCGTCGATCAGGATCGAGTCGACTTCGTCGACGATGGCGTAATAGTGCCCGCGCTGGACCATGTCCTCCAGGCGGTACTTCATGTTGTCGCGGAGGTAGTCGAAACCGTATTCGTTATTGGTGCCGTAGGTGATATCGCAAGCATAGGCCGTCTTGCGCTCGGCATCGTCGAGCCCGTGGACGATCACGCCGGTGCTCATCCCGAGGAAGGAATAGATCTGGCCCATCCAGCCGGAGTCACGGCGGGCGAGGTAATCGTTGACGGTGACGACGTGGACGCCCTTGCCGGCGAGCGCGTTGAGATAGACCGCGAGTGTTGCCACCAGCGTCTTGCCTTCGCCGGTCTTCATCTCGGCGATGTCGCCCTCATGCAGCACCATGCCGCCGATCAGCTGCACATCGAAATGGCGCTGGCCGAGGGTGCGCTTGGCTGCCTCGCGGACGGTGGCGAACGCCGGAACCAGAAGGTCGTCGAGCGTCTTGCCGTTCGCCAGCTCCTGCCGGAATTCGGCGGTGCGGGCCTTCAACGCCTCGTCCGAAAGCTTTGCGACCTCGGGCTCCAATGCGTTGATGGCGTTGACGCGGGACTGGTATCCCTTCACCCGCCGGTCGTTGGCGGAGCCGAACAATTTGCGGGCGAGCGCGCCGATCATGCGTAGTTCCTGTTCTTCTGCGTTGCAACCGGAGCGTGGGGCAGCCGATCGTCTATCAACTCACCGTGACGCGCCCCGGCAACGGCCCCAACCTGGGGCCCGATCCGCCAATTAAGTGGGAAGCAAGCAATCCAAGGTTCAACGGCCAAAAACGTAAGCAAAATGAGCGCTATCGCCATTGACACGATGGGCCATGAGATATGGCCCGCTCCGGGGGTTGTCAACGCTCGGCAGGATGTCAAGGAATTCATCATTTTGTCAGACTTTTCGCGTTGCCAAGGCGGCTTGATTGGGCGAGTGTCCGCCCCGCTCAAGAGAAGTTCCCCCTGTTCGAGACAAGTTAAGGATTTTGCATGACCACCTCGTTCGCGGAAATGAAACCCGGCTTGCGTGTCGGCCTTGCGTCACTGGCCGTGGCCGGCTCGATCGCTGCCGTTCTCGCCTTTGGCCTGCCGGTCCGCGCCGAGGATGCCAACCCGGTGCTTGCCAAGGTCAACGGGCAGGAGATCCGCCAGAGCGACCTGGCGATCGCCGAAGAGGAACTCGGGCCGAGCCTGCAGCAGATGGACCCGGCGACGCGGAAGGATAACCTCCTGGCCTTCCTGATCGACATGAAGATCGTGTCCAAGGCCGCCGAGGACAAGAAGGTCGACAATACTGACGAGTTCAAGAAGCGTATCGCCTTCACCCGCAACCGGCTCCTGATGGATAGCCTGCTTGCCAGCGAGGGCAAAGCCGCGACCACCGACGACGCCATGAAGAAGGTCTATGAGGAGGCCTCCAAGCAGATCACCGGCGAACAGGAAGTGCATGCCCGCCACATCCTGGTCGAGACCGAGGACGAGGCCAAGGCGATCAAGGCCGAGCTCGCGAAGGGCGCCGATTTCGCCGAGCTCGCCAAGAAGAAGTCCAAGGATCCCGGCGCCTCCGATGGCGGCGATCTCGGCTTCTTCACCAAGGAGCAGATGGTGCCGGAATTCTCCGCCGTCGCCTTTTCGCTCGAGCCGGGCAAGATCTCCGATCCCGTGAAGTCGCAGTTCGGCTGGCACATCATCAAGGTCGAGGAAAAGCGCAACCGCACCGCGCCGCCCTTCGATCAGGTCAAGAGCCAGATCGAGACCTATGTGACCCGCAAGGCGCAGGCCGACTATGTCGCCAAGCTGCGCGAGGCCGCCAAGATCGAGCGCATGGACAAGCCGGAAGAGACCGCCAAGAGCGACACCAAGCCGGACGCAACGGCCCCGGCCGCCAAGCCGTCCGACTCCAAGATGGCACCGCCGGCGAAGAAGTAGTCCGGAAGAAGTAGTTAGGTGGTCGTCCCGGCGAAGGCCGGGACCCATATGTGGACGGCCCCCGTGGCACAAGAGCTTTTGAGGTGATCGGATCGCTG
>NZ_JBEGDB010000436.1:0-4443 GCF_043638955.1 Bradyrhizobium sp. 31Argb
CGGCAATCATCACCTCGCTGCGACACTGACTCGTCATCCAGATTGCCGCGCCTTCCCATCCAGATCGACGCGCTACAGCAAATTAATGATGACGCGGCGACACAATGAAGCAAACGATGCCCGGAGGAGGCCGGTCGTTGCGCAATCTGACAGCTCCACGATCGGCCTCCTCCTCCATTCGGTCCGGGAGCAAAATAGGTGAGGCGCCGACTGGGCCTTCGGGAACATTGCTACATGAGGCAATACGCGCTCTCATCCTGATTTGATGTGGTGGAACGGCCCGCTCCGACAGCATCATCGTGCTAAAACGTGGTCGTTATTCGAACGCCACAAGGAGGAACCGTTCCATGAAACAGATTAGCACCATCGGGTTGGATTTGGCGAAGCACATTTTTCAAGTTCACGGCGCGGGTGGCGATGGCTCGCCGGTGTTGAACCGGAGACTACGGCGCAGCGAAGTTCTGCGTTTCTTTGAGAAGCTGCCACCATGCCTGGTGGGGATGGAAGCCTGCCGCAGCGCCCATTATTGGGCGCGCGAGATTGCAACTTTCGGTCATCAAGTGCGGCTGATTCCGCCGGCTTATGTCAAACCCTTCGTGAAGCGCGGCAAGACGGATGCGGCGGATGCCGAGGCCATCAGCGAGGCCGTGACTCGCAAGACCATGCGCTTCGTTCCGATCAAAACGGCTGAGCAACAAGCCGCAATGATGGTCCTGAAGAGTCGCGCACTTCTGGTGAAACAGCAAACGCAGACTATCAACGCCCTACGCTCGCATCTCGCCGAGTTGGGCATCATTGCCGCCGCTGGCCGGACAAAGGTCGAGGCGTTGGTTGCAATCGTACGGGACGTAGCAGATGTCCGCTTGCCTGCGGCAGCGCGCGTCGCCCTGACGGCAGTTGCCGATCAGATCGAGGCCCAGGCGGACCAGATTGACAAGCTCGAGCGAGCCATTGTTGCTGCGGCAAAGACCGACAAGGACATGCGCCGACTGACTACGATCCCCGGCATTGGAGCCATTACAGCGGCGACCATCAAGGCGCTGGTGCCAGATCCCGGCGGCTTCAAATCCGCTCGTCACTTTGCTGCCTGGCTGGGACTGACGCCGCGACAGCATTCGAGTGGGGGCAAGGAGCGGATGGGACGCATCTCGAAGATAGGAAACCCCGAACTTCGGAGCCTCCTCGTTCTTGGGGCGACATCCGTCCTGCGAATTGCCCGGAAGGCCGATCGGGCGCGGCCGTGGTTGAGGGCGCTGCTCGCCAGACGTCCGTACAAGGTGGCAGCGGTCGCGCTGGCCAACAAGACAGCGCGAATTGCTTGGGCGCTCTTGAACAAGGGCGGGATTTACCGGTGTCCGGAGACGCTGGCGACGACTACGGCTGCCGCTTGATGCATACAGCAGCTGTCAAAGAGATCTGACCGGCGCAGGCCGGCAGAGGGCAAGGCGCAATAACAGGCGATGAACCCACGGGACGAAATCCCGGCATGAGTGAGGCTGGCGCGACAATGCGCTTCAAGCGCGTCTGATTGATTAGCCCCTTGTGTCGCGGACTTCATCGAGGCCAGCGGTCATGCGCCGCGCTTTACAGGCCGTATACATGACGGCACCGCTCCCATGTGTGAAGTCGACTGAGAAAGCTCTTGCGCCCGCGGGCCGTTCCATACACGATCCGCTGGTCGATCCAGCAAATCCGCCGCATCGCCATGAAGCTCCCCCAGCGGCGCATCCCGCACGCCCGCGTCCTCGCATGGTCGTTCTGGCGCAGGGCTCATCAGGCAACTGCGCGCAAAGCCCATCTCAAGAAAAAATTACAACTGTAATGGTAGGGGAAGAACTGGGTTTTTCGAGGCGGCAGCTGCCTGCCCCCTGAGGGGCGCCTGTGCCTGGCCAAACTATCAGACGGCGGCAAGGACGCGGCGTTCGTGCGCGGGTTCGACCGGAACGCCAAAGCCTTCGTCACGACCGGCTTCGACCTTCCGGAGGGAAAGCAGAACGTCAGCTGGGTCGACGGGGACACGATCCTCATCGCACGAGATTGGGGCCAAGGGACCATGACGAAGGCCGGCTACCCTTTCGTCGTGAAAGAGCTCAAGCGCGCTCAGCCGCTCGTTCAAGCGCGCGAGGTTTTCCGCGGCGAACCGACCGATGCCAGTACGGTGCCATTCGTGCTGCGGGACAGTGAAGGCAAGGTCCATGCGACCGGGGCCATGCGCGCCATCAGCAGGTTCGAGCAGGAGTATGTGCTTTTCGGGCCCAAGGGGCCGATCAAGCTCAACCTGCCAAAGAAGGCGAACATCGGCGGCATCGCCAGTGGCCGCCTGCTTGTGACGCTCAACGAAGACTGGGCGCCATCCGGCGACAGTCGCTTCGCGGCCGGCTCGATGATCTCGTATGACCTGGACGAATGGAAACAGGATCCGCTCAGCGCCAGGCCGTCACTGGTCTTCCAACCAGCGGCTCGGCAGGCGCTCGGCGGCTTCGCGGCCACCAGGAGCCTGTTGATCTGACGATCCTCGACAATGTTCAGGGCAAGGCGTTCGTCTACAAGTACGATCAGGGGACCTGGCGGGCCACCCCGATCCCGCTCCCGGAGAATGCGAGCGTGAGCCTGCAAGCCGCTTCCGATGAAACGGAGGAGGTGATGTTCGCCGTCTCCAACTTCCTCAGGCCGACGTCGCTCTACTACTTCGACGCCGCAAGCCAACGCCTCGGCACCTCCGCAGTTCGACGCGTCCCAGCATATCGTGGAGCAGTTCGAGGCAACTTCGCGCGACGGCACCCGGATTCCCTACTTTCTGGTGCGGCCCCGGAATGCGAGGTTTGATGGGTCGACCCCAACCCTTCTCCATGGCTATGGCGGGTTTCAGAAGCCGCTCCTGCCGTCCTATGCGGGGGTTATGGGGAGGCTCTGGCTCGAGCAGGGCAATGCATATGTCGTCGCGAACCTGCGCGGGGGCGGCGAGTTCGGGCCGCTATGGCACGAGGCTGCCCAGGCGGCAACGAAGCAGCGGACATGGGATGATTTCATCGCCGTTGCAGAGGACCTGATCCGCCGGAACGTCACCTCTCCGCGCCGGCTCGGCGTGGTCGGCGGCAGCCAGGGAGGCCTGCTGGTGGGGACCGCAATCACCCAGCGACCCGACCCCTTCAACGCGGCGATCGTGCAGGTGCCGCTGTTCGACATGCTTCGGTTCACCAAGCTGGGCGCCGGCGCCTCCTGGACCGGCGAATATGGCGATCCCGCCATTCCCGAGCAGCGCGAGTGGCTCGAGGCCTACTCGCCCTATCAGAAGCTGGTCCCGGGCAAGACCTACCCGGTCCCCTTCATCCTCACGTCCACCAAGGACGACCGCGTGCATCCGGCGCATGGCCGCAAGGCAGCCGCCAGGCTCACTGCGCTGGGCCAGCCCTATTTCTACTATGAGAATATCGATGGGGGCACAGCGCCGCCGCCAATCTCACTGAACATGCACGCCGCATGGCACTCGAATACACCTATGCATTCGGACGGCTTGTGGATTGAGTCAGGTCCAGGAGCGGACTCGCTAAATCGACAGTTGCAGACGGCAGCCGATCAACATCAGCCCGTTTGGTCGCCGAGATCATCGAGCGGGCCGCGGCGGCGCGCCCGGATCCTTTGAACGGAACGCCAGCCCGTTTGATCGTGTGCATTTCTGTTATGCGGACAGAACACCAGATCCATTCAACTTGAGCTCGCTCTAACCTCGCGCTCGGCGCGCCGCGCTTGTCTCTGAGGTCGCCCAGGGCCGCCGTTATGTGCCGTGAAGAACGTGTATAGCAGGTAAAGATCGATCAGGATCGTTGCCGCCATCACGCCATAGGCCCACGGGCTCTGCATCAGGGCGAGCTCGATTAGCACCCGTGACAGGCCGAAGCCCACGACCCAGGCATCAAAACTCATGCAGATGCGGCGGAAGATCTCCGGATCAAGCCGGCGGATAACATAAGATCCCAGCGGAATGCCGAGCACGACGCTAGGAATAAAGACATAAAGCAGGCTGCCGCTTTCTGAAATGAACAGGCCGAGCTTATAATAGATGAAGGCGGTTACGCTCGATTCCGCCACACGAACCAGGGCTAGTCCGGCGCGAAATTCGTTTTTGACGAGGCCCTGATTGTTGAACAGCATCGCCAAAGGCGGGCCTGAGATGGTCGTCACCGAGTAGAGGACGCCCAGCATCGACCCGAATGGCAGGCCGATTAGCCAGCTTGCCTCGATCCGGCGGCGCCAACCGGCGGCTTGCAGCAGGATCAGGGGCAGAATGATCGTGTAGGTGGCGAATTTGATCCAGCCCGGCTGCAGCGAGGCCAGTGCATAGCCGCCGATCGCAATGCCCGGCAAGAGTGCATGTTTCGCGGGATCGTGAGCACGGATTTCAGGGGATCGTGAGCACGGATTTCGCGGGATCGTGAGCAGCTT
>NZ_JBEGDB010000437.1:0-4407 GCF_043638955.1 Bradyrhizobium sp. 31Argb
ATCGGCAACAGACCAGCTTTGGTGCGTTCCTTCTTCAAGCATCCAGATGTCGCCTATATTTCTGACCTATGAGTAAACGCCTTCGTGACGGGGCGCTCGGCGCCGAGATGGAGCGCATCGCGGGGCACTTTTTCTCGCTCGGTTACAAGCAAGCATCCGCTAAGCTTTATCTGAGCCGGATCGCGCGGTTCGGCCCTTTTGTTGCAGCACATTGCGGTTCACGGCCGATCGGCGAAGCTATCGTCGATAGCTATCTATGCACATTCACCACGGACTCACCGCGGATTGCGGCAGTGTCTGCGCTCCAACACGCGCGACGGGTGGCGCCCGAACGATTCATTGCTTCGACGCCCATTGTAGTCGATGATCCGGACGCTCCGCTTTTGCGCTCCTTTTCTGACTATCTGAGCAGGGTACGAGGCCTTGAGCCAAGGTCCCGCGATGGCGTTCTCTTGGGCGCACGGCGCTTTCTGGATTGGCTCCGCCATCGCCATCCTGGCCAAGACCTCGAGGCGTTGACGGCAGAGCATGTCCTTGCCGCTGTCGAGTATCGGCTGTCGCTCTCGGCGACCTCCGGCACTCGCACGGCGGCGATCTCTCACATCCGAACGTTTCTCCGCTTTCTGCATTGGGGTGGCCACCACGAGCAGGATCTGGCTCCCGTCGTTCCAAGAACGCCATATTGGCGACTGGCCCATTTACCGCCCCGGCTTTCGTGGGATGATGTTCGCCGCGCCATCGATGCGATCGGCAAGGCGACGCCGATCGACCTTCGCGATCGAGCTGTCCTGTTGTTGCTCGCCACCACAGGCATTCGCAACGGCGAGCTACGCGCTCTTCAGCTCCGGGATATCGACTGGCGAGCTGGCGAGGTTTTTGTCCGGCGCACCAAGGGCAAGCGTGACCGAGTGGCCCCGCTCATCGAGGAGACCGGCGCCGCGCTCGCCGACTACATCCTGCGGGCTCGACCGAAGGTCGATAGTCAGCATCTGTTCCTGTCCTTCACGCCGCCCGTGGGACCATTCAAGTACGCGTCGTCTGTTTCGAGGATCGTGCGGAAGCGATTGCAGCATGGTGGGATCGAGCTCGGTCGCGTCGGAGGCGCACATCTCCTGCGCCACAGTCTAGCCACCCAGCTCGTGGGGCGACGAAGGCCGATCAACGAGGTCGCCGATCTTCTAGGGCACCGAAGCATCAACACAACGGCGCTGTACGTGAAGGTCGCGGCCTCGCAGCTCGCTGAGGTCGCGCTCCCCTTTCCGGGAGGCGCCGCATGACCGTCTTCGCCGCATTCCTCGACGACAAGGTCGAGCGCTACATCAAGCTGCGCCGCTCCCTCGGCTACGCCTTCAACAAGCAAGCCGGCACGCTGCGGGCTTTCGTTCGCTACGTCGAGCGATCTCAGCTGGGTGCGCCCGCCACCCGGACGATGGCGCTGGACTTCGTCCTGTCGTTCGGTGGCGCCGCCGACAGCCGCGCGGTCCGTCACGGCGTGCTCCGCCGATTCTACGAGTACCTGGTCGTCTACGACCCCCAGACCGAGGTCTTGGAGCGCAAAGCTTTCCCGCGGTCCAGGGCGATTCCGCCGCCGCGCATCCTAAGTGAGGCTGAGCTGACGTCGCTTATCGACGCATGCAGCTTCATTTCGCCAGGGAACCCTCTCAGGGGCCGCACGATGGCGACGCTAATTGGATTGTTGGCCAGCACGGGATTACGATCGGGCGAAGTGGTCAGCCTTGATCGCGGCGACGTCGATCTGACCAACGGGGTCGTCCTCGTCCGTAAAACCAAGTTCCGTAAAGACCGCCTGATTCCTGTTCACCCAACGACCCAGGCAGCCCTTCGTCAATATGCCCGTGAGCGCGACACCGTGTTTCCCAGGCCCAAAGGCGAGGCCTTCTTCCTCAGCTCGCGAGGCTGCCGTCTGTCGGCGACCGGCCTGCAAAGCAACTTCGCTAAGGCCCGCAAGCTCGCGGGTCTTGACAATGGCAAGCCTCTGCGACCGCACGATCTCCGGCACCGGTTCGCGGTGACCAGGCTCAGGCTGTGGCACCAACAGCGCGCAGACGTCCAAGCGCTGCTGCCCTTACTCGCCACCTACCTCGGCCACGCCAACTATAGCGACACAGCCTACTACCTCACCGGCTCGTCGGATCTCCTCGCCATCGCGGCTGAGCGCGCCTTCCTCGACGGAGGCGCGGCATGAACGAACACCTCCTGCTGGCGCCGCTCCTGGAGTCGTACTTTCGTCGCCGGTTGACCAAGCAGCGCAACGCGACCTCCGCGACCTTAGCCAGCTATCGCGATGCCTTGCGCATGCTGATCCTCTTTGCCGCCGCCCATTTGGGGAAGAAGCCGGCGGCGCTGGCCCTTGAGGATCTCGATCGGGACCTTGTTCTCGCCTTTCTTGACGAGCTTGAGGAGAAGCGGAACAACTCCGTCGCAACGCGCAACGCCCGACTAGCCGCGATCCGATCCTTCTTCCATCACGTCGCTGCCGCCGATCCCGCCTCGTTCGGCGTCGCCCAACGGGTTCTGACGGTCCCCACCAAACGGGCCCACATCGAGGTGACGCATCATCTCACCAACGCCGAGGTGGAGGCCATCATCGCAGCCCCTGATCAGACGACGCCCCGCGGCCGGCGCGACCGGGCCTTTCTGCTCTTCTTGGCGAGAACCGACGCTCGCGTGTCCGAAGCGACCGGCGTCAACGCGAACGACCTCCAGTTGGAGCGAGGACGTCCGCAGGTGCTGCTTCACGGCAAGGGACGCCGAGATCGCGTCGTTCCCATTCCTAAGGATCTGGTGCGATCGGTGACGGACCTATTGAGCGAACGCGGCCTCGCCAATCATGAACCGCGGCCGATCTTCGTCGGGGTTCACAACGAGCGCCTGACGCGTTTCGGCGCGACACACATCGTGCGGCGTGCCGCCTCCCAGGCCGGGTCCACGAGGCCAAGCTTGGAGGGCAAGCCGATATCGCCGCACATCTTCCGGCATTCCCTCGCCATGAAGCTTCTCCGGTCAGGCGTGGACCTCCTGACGATCCAGGCTTGGCTTGGCCATGCTCAGGTCGCCACAACCCACCGATACGCCGCTGCGGATGTCGAGATGATGCGCCGGGGACTCGAGAAGGCGGGCGTCTCAGGCGACCGCAGCGCGCGCTTCCGGCCGAACGACACCATCCTGCAGCTGCTGGCCAACATCTGATTATTATGTGGCGGAGGAATCCAGCCGTGGCCGGCCCTGGCTGGCGTTAGGGCGCCTCCGCCATAATCTCGTCCGACACATAAGAACGGATCTGAGCCCGCATCGCGCACCAGCGCAACAAGGCCATCGATACCCTTGCGGAAGTCGACCGGATGGCTGGCCAGGAACACCTTCACACCAGAGGGAATCATGCCGAACGGACCGCCCGGATCACGCGCTGCAAATGCGCCTCGTCGACATCCCGGCCGGCGCGCACGACCACCTCGCCAATGGCAATCTCGATCACTGACATGCAAGCCATCGCGGCTTCGCGACTCGAACGCTGCGAGGGGTAAGTTCGTTCGGCCCGCGCATCACGGCGCCAGGCGAACAGCTGCGAAGGGTGAATGCCGATCCGGCGGGCGATCGCCGATACGCTCGCGCCGGGCTCGAGCGCCTCTGCCGCAACTTGCGCTTTGAACTCGTCCGACCAGCGTCGCCGAAGCTGCCGCGGCGCTCCCTCAAGACGCTCGGCGACCGCTTCGATCATATGGAAGGTTCTAGTTTCAGAACTAGGCGCAGACATAGAAACTCACATCGGCTCACAACTGAGCAGCCGATAGCCGATCGCTCAGCCAGTCCGCCAGATGGGGTCTCTTTGTCGCTTACCGACCAGCAGGTCGCCCGGCTGGTCAAACGCGCGGCGCTCGCCGCCGGAGTGCGCGGCGATCTTCCGGAAGGCGAACGGGAGACGAAATTTGCCGGACATTCCCTTCGTGCCGGCCTCGCCTCCTCCGCGGAGGTCGACGAGCGCTACGTGCAGAAGCAGCTGGGCCATGCCAGCGCCGAGATGACCCGGCGCTATCAGCGGCGCCGCGACCGCTTCCGCGTCAATCTGACCAAGGCGGCGGGGCTCTGAGGCCGCTCCCCGCTGATTAGAACCGATATGCCCAATCGCGCATTCCGATAAACATGATGCACTACGACTGGTCGATAAGTTTGTTCCACGCCTAGCAACAGTGATCGAGGATGTCGTTGTAGGATTTGAACACGCGGTTTGAAAGCCAGTTGTCACGAAGGAACTGCCAGACGCTCAAAAGTCAGGATCAACTCGACGTGCAGACTCCACACAGGTCGAGAGAACGGCTAGTGGTTCATCACAGTGATTTTGACGTTTTGATACCGAGCCATTCGAGGATCGGCAAGTTTTCGGGTGGC
>NZ_JBEGDB010000438.1:0-2774 GCF_043638955.1 Bradyrhizobium sp. 31Argb
TGGTGGAAACTTACAACCTCATTCGGCAATACGTCGATCGTCGTCTGCGACATTGGTTGGTTCAGCGCACTGGGGCGCGTGGGCGAGGCTTCAAGCGTTACTCGCAGGAGTACCTGCATGAAACGCTTGGCCTCTACCGCCTCCCCAGAGCGCGCGCCGACATGCCGAGAGCGAAGGCTTGACGGATCGAGAGAAAGCCGGGTGCGGGAAATCCGCACGCCCGGTTTGACGAGCGGCGACTGGAAACGGAGCCATGGTCCGAAATGAGGCACCGGCACTCAGCGAAAGCTGCCGGCAAACGGCAACTCCTCGGAACCTGTAGCCACCGCGCCAGTCGTCGACTCTACCGAGCTCGAGGCGCCCGTCACATTAAGGTAGAGCGTAAATCCACCCCTGATCAGCCGCTCGGGAGCGCCGTGCTGGAGGACGACGCCGTGACAGGCGGGGGCAGGCCAGTTTGGGCCGCCGGGTCAGGATCACTCGGTATTGCACCGGAACGACGTCGAGCCTCTGACTCTCCCGCAGCAGAACTCGAGCGGGGGGGGAAGCACAAGTATTTCCCCATAAGCAATCGCTATTTGTCTTGGCAGAGGTGAACGTTAGCGTGATCCCATGTAAGTCAGCGATGAATTATCCAATCGAGGAGTTACTTTGGATAGCAGCTTTTTTCCGGATACCGGAGCTTGGAACAGCTGGTACAATGAGCTGCCAGTTCAGCAGGCGGAGAACGTGCCTGCTGACCAGCCGAGCGTAGAGGAGCAGCCAGGTGGGTTGCAGCTCAGTGCCTCTGATGAGTCCGAAGCCAGCCCCGAACAGGCGCGTGGAGGGCGGCGCGTCGATGTCGGGGGAGCGGCGCGGCTATCGTTGCAGTCCGACCTGCAGTCTGGCCAGTTTATCAGTGGACGTCACAGTGTCGACTTTCCCAGAGCTTCAGTGGACTATCCAGCCGGCGTGCCGCAATCCAGTCCTCCAGCAGCGTTTGGTGGCATGCGGTACACAGCGCCCAACGAGAACACTTCGGTACCGAAGGCTGGGCGGCATTCATGGCTGTCGCGCGCTAGCTCAAAGCTCAAGTCAGCGCTTGGCTCGATCCGAGGAGGTGGGGGAAAAAAAACTTCTGGTCCCTCGAACCGCACGAATCCCGAAGCGGACCTCAATAGCGAGGACGGGGAGCTTATCGAATGGTATAGAAACCAACTTATTAACGGAGGGCGCGTGCAGAACGTCGTGCAGCAGAAGTATGTAAGAGGGCTTCGACGTCTCTCTCGCGCGTTGGCTGAAAACGGTGAGCCGCCATTGGCCGGTCGGCTTCACGACTGGACGTTAAATGAGAAAGCCTGGGCGATTAGTCCCCAAGCGCTCTCCGCACTGAATTCACTCCGCTCCTTGAAGGGAGTTGCAAAGCTGAAGGGAATATCTGCAAAGAAGGGAATATCTGCAAAGGAGCTAGATCTCTATAGCCAAGACGAAGATCTCATTCGGCGCTTCCATAAGGCCTGTACAGATGGCCTCGCGGGCCAGATCAAGCTCAGCGCGAGCACCGCAGTTAGCTATTCAAAGCCCCTTCGCGCTTTCTCTCGTTGGTGCATTGCTAACAATCGAGGAGCAATTTCTAATCGCATCAACGACCCGTCCTTGATGACCGATGCCGATGGGCCGGGTTACGGACGCGATTTCCACCGCAAACTCAAAGTAGCGTTGAGAGCACTCCATACAGTATATCCATCGCTCGTGCAGCAGCAACCTCTCGCCCAGCCTCCCAGGTTTTCGCCGCAGAGGCGGTCCGAGGTTATCTCGCTGGTTGATCTGCCGTCCTCACCGGAGGAGCAGCAGGTTGATCTTTCGCGCCAGGGCCGCGGCGGATTATCGCTTGTATCGCTTGAGCCAGGGGTGCGGCTGGGGGACGAGCGTATCCTGTGGCTGGGGGACGAGCATATCCTGGCGGATTTCACTCTCCTGCAGCAGGAGCTGCAGAGAGGCGATCCGGTTCTCGCTGACCGGACGCGGTTCGTTGATCCACTCATATCCCAGCTGTTGCGTGAGGGTGCCGATGACGACATGCTACGCACACTCCATCATGTCCTTTATGATCGCTATGGTAACGATACGGCCGACTTCCTGTTCTTGCCGGTGAACGATGCTATCGGTACAGTGGCCCATTGGTCGCTGCTGTTCGTTGATCGCAGCGATCGCGAACGCCCCCCGGTGGGCTATCACTTCGACTCCGGGGGGGGGCGCAACCGCAATGCTGCCGCCAGGCTCGCCGCCCGGTTGGGGGTCGTCCAGCGCGTTGCCAGCATACGCCAGCAGCGGAACGGTTACGATTGCGGCGTCTTCGTCGTGGACGGCGTCCGAGAGCTGGTTAGGCGATTGGCGGAAGGACCGCAGCCAAACCTCTGGAACCTCGACGAAGTCGTCGCCGATCGGCAGCAACTTCAACGACGATTGAGCGCCGCTCCCGGAAATGCGCGAGCGAATGATCCGGCGGATCAAGCGGGCCCCTCAACGCGAATGGCCGTTGTGATCGATCCAGGCAGCGTCGATTCGACCGAGTTTTGGCAGGGAGTGGACCGAGCTGGCCAGCCTGCAGCCGATAGCTGGAACGCTGATCTGGATGCGCTAAGCCTGCCGCGGCCAGCGCAAAGCGTCAATCAGCCAAGCCCACCATCATGGGGGCAAAGCGCTGCGGCCCCGGTTGTGATCGATCCAGGCAGCGTCGATTCGACCGAGTTTTGGCAGGGAGTGGACCGAGCTGGCCAGCCTGCAGCCGATAG
>NZ_JBEGDB010000438.1:2870-4223 GCF_043638955.1 Bradyrhizobium sp. 31Argb
ATAGCTGGAATACGGCCGATTATTTGCCGGGAGGACCTGATCTGGATGCGCTAAGCCTGTCGCCGCCAGCGCAAAGCGTCAATCAGCCAAGCCCACCATCGGAGCAAAGCGCTGCGGCGCCGGTCTTCGGCGGCATACCGTATATGCCGCCTCCGGTGCCGGACTTGAGCGAATATGTCGGTCCGGGCTGGATCCACGGCAACCAGCGGGCGCCGGAGAATCTCATGCGCGGGATGCACCGGCATGATGTGCTGCCGAGCGCGGAGCGCCCCTGGTCCAACATCATGATCAACGGCAGGTTCTATACAGCCTACCTAGGAGCATCGAAGAAAAAGCAAAGGGATATTCGCGTCTACCTGAATGAATAACCAAGCCGTCGTTCACGCTATCAGCGCGGCCGCATTTTTGGGAATGCGGACCAGATTGTAAGCGATCAGATTGAGCATGAAGTCGCCCGCGACGCGACAGATGCCGCGATGTTTTGTTTTACGCATGGTCCCATGCTGCTTGCCCCAGCCGAAGATGCATTCGATCATCGCCCGGTGCGATTGCGACACGCCATAGCCCTGGTGGCGTGTGGTTCGTTCGTCGATGGCGCTGCGGCGGCGCTTGCCGGTTTTGCCGATGCCATTGTTCTGCGTCACGTGCGGTGTGACGTTGATGGCACGAGATTGGTCACATGATCGGCCGTGTCATAGGCTTTGTCCTCACCGGCGGTGAGGCGGTGGCCGACCTCCTTGGCCCTGGCCTTGAGCATCCTCTCCGAGGCACGACGCTCGGCGGTGCCGCTGGCAAGCGTGACCCCATGCCGGCCACGGCCAGCCCATGCCGGTTCTCCATGGTGGCGTGGCCCATGTAGGCTCGGAGATATTCTCCTCGCCTCGCAGTCCTTCCAGCACAATACGGATCTTCTCTTCCGCCGAATATTGCCGGCGTGTCTGGCGGAGCTATGCGGAATTTTGGGTGATGAGGTGATCAGGCGGCGTGGTTTGCCGGCATTTGGATGACCTCGATGCCGTCGTTGAATCTGACACCTGCGATGACCTTCGGCAACTGATTTGTGCCTTTGAGCCGCCGCCAGGTCTTTGATGCGGCGATCACCAGTTTGAACACCATCAGCCTGGCGGTGGTTGGCGACAACGAGCCCTTGGTGTGCACCGTCCGGTGCCGCACGGTGGCGAACACGCTTTCGATGGGGTTGCTCGTCCGCAAGTGATCCCAATGCTCGGCAGGAAAGTCGTAGAAGGCCAGCAGGGCGTCGCGATCCTTGACCAGACATTCGACCGCCCGGCCGTATTTGGCGCGGTATTTCTCGGCGAAAACGTCGATCGCCGCTTCGGCGGACGCCCGGTT